>DATNJO010000920.1:0-4570 GCA_035603895.1 Pyrinomonadaceae bacterium | reverse complement strand
CGACGCACTCCCACGTATGTCGCGCCCATTCGCTTTTATACGGCCTCGGCCGTCCAAGCCCTAAATGCAACGGCTCGAAATTTCGATAAGTCAGAACGCTCGTAAGAGCCAAATCAACATCGGCCGCGGTATCCGGACGGACATCGGTCAACTTCTCTCGCCGGCGCTGCCGAACCATCCGCAACGCGTCGGGATCATCTCAAACAAGCGAGTTTTCGGGCTCTACGGCCGTGAGATAGTGCGCAGTCTCAAGCGGGCTGGCTGCAAAACTTTCGAATGGTTGATGCCCGAAGGCGAGCGCTACAAGTCGTTCGCGATCCTTGAAAAAGCAGTTAAATTCCTCAGCGAAAACCGCTTCGAAAGAAACGATCTCGTGGTTGCGTTGGGTGGCGGCGTAGTCGGCGACCTCGCGGGTTTTGCTGCGGCAACTTACCTGCGTGGCGTTCCGGTCGTCCAGGTTCCGACGACGTTGCTCGCCCAAATTGATTCCTCAGTCGGCGGAAAAACCGGCATCAACCTGCCCACAGGCAAAAATCTCGTGGGCGCTTTTCATCAACCAGCGGCAGTTTTTATCGACACCGAAACACTCATGTCGTTGCCGCAACGCGAGTTGGTTGCCGGATCTTGCGAGATGGTGAAGCACGCGTTCATTGCTAATGAAAGGCTCGTCAGTAGGACCGTTGGTTCTTTACACGAAGTGGCACGGAAGCGAGAGGCTATTTTAAACAGGGATTTTGAGGAATTGATTGCGGCAAACTGCAAATTCAAAGCGTCGGTCGTAGCGAATGATGAACGCGAATCTACTGCGCGAACCGATGCGAAGTCGCGCCGCATTCTGAATTTCGGCCACACGACGGCGCACGCGCTCGAAGCGATTACCAACTATCGCGTCTTCCGTCATGGCGAGGCCGTTGGTTATGGAATGTTAGTTGCCGGAGAACTCTCGCGAAACCTGGGTCTCCTCGACTCCGGGGACTTGCAGTTGTTGCGTGAGGCCGTCGCGCTTTGCGGACCACTGCCGCGCGCCGATCAACTCGATGTTAGTCAAATCATCCGCGCGCTACAGCACGATAAGAAAAGCGTTGATGGCCGGATCAAGTGGGTGTTGCTTGAAGGGGTGGGCCTGCCAAAGATAGTCGACGGCGGGCTCATCAGTGCGAAAGTATTGCGTCAGTCGTTGCGGGCCGCATTGCAGGGCCGCACGAGAGGTACTCACTAATGCGAACGCAAAGATCAACTGAACGCGGCAGCGCTAATCTGAAGTTCCTTTTCTTTATGGCGGTCCTCGCCGCGAGTATTTACGCCGGTTACCTCTACATTCCGGTGGCCTTCAGCGCGCATTCCTTTGGCGACTTGATGCAACACTACGTGGACGTTGCTTCAGCGGAAGGAAAGCCGCCGGAGTGGGCGGCGGAGCAATTGATGAAGAACTACAAGGACTACAGCGTTCCGGCCGACGCCGTAATCACCCCTGCCAAACGCGACAACCGCATTGAGGTCCGGGTTCAGTACGTACAGCCGATCGAGTTTCCGGGATACACCTACAACTACGAGTTTGATAAGACCGTAAAAAGCACAGCCTTCCTCGATTTCAGTAAATAATATCTGTATCAGCATCCCACCGACGAAGTCGGCTGTAGGTGCGGTATCAGAATCCCACCGACCAAGTCGGTGGTACTTCAGACTTGGCCAGAGGCGTAGTAGGCGAGGTATCAGCATCCCACCGACAAAGTCGGTGGTACTTCAGACTCAGCCTAGAGGCGTAGTAGGCGAGGTATCAGCATCCCACCGACGAAGTCGGTGGTACTTCAGACTCAGCCTAGAAGCGTAGTAGGCGAGGTATTAAAGTACCACCGACTTTGTCGGTGGGATTCTGATACCGCACCTACAGCCGACTTCGTCGGTGGGATTCTGATACCGCACCTACAGCCGACTTTGTCGGTGGGATGCTGATACCGCACCTAGCGTGGGGCGCCGTCGAGAAACGCTTTGAGTTTTCGCGAGCGGGAGGGGTGGCGCAGTTTGCGGAGAGCTTTCGCCTCGATCTGCCTGATTCTTTCGCGCGTGACGGCGAAGTGTTGACCAACTTCTTCGAGCGTGTGTTCGGAGCCGGTCGTGCCGAGCCCAAACCTCATCTTGATCACTTTCTCTTCGCGCGGCGTGAGTGTCGCGAGCACCTCGTCGGTAATCTCGCGCAGGTTTGAAGCCACCACCGCGTCCGCCGGGTTCAGAATCGACTTGTCTTCGATGAAATCGCCGAGGTGCGAATCTTCTTCCTCGCCGATCGGTGTTTCCAGCGAGATCGGCTCCTGCGCAATCTTCAAGACTTTGCGCACTTTCGAAACCGGAATATCCATCTTCCGCGCAATCTCTTCGCTCGTCGGTTCGCGGCCGAGTTCCTGGACCAGCGAACGTGAGGTCCGGATCAATTTATTGATTGTCTCGATCATGTGCACCGGAATGCGAATCGTGCGCGCCTGGTCGGCAATCGCGCGCGTAATCGCCTGCCGGATCCACCAGGTGGCGTATGTTGAAAACTTGTAACCCCGCCGCCATTCAAACTTGTCCACGGCCTTCATCAAACCGATATTGCCTTCCTGAATCAGATCCAAAAACTGAAGGCCACGGTTCGTATACTTCTTGGCGATCGAAACCACCAAACGGAGATTTGCTTCGACGAGTTCGCGTTTGGCTTGTCCCGTCTGCTGTTCGCCAGTAACGATTGCTTGCAACGATCGCTTGATTTCGACTGGTCCGACGTAGTTGTCAATTTCGATCTGCAACAACCGTTTTCGGGCCGCCAGAATACGGCGTCGCAGTTCACGCTGCTCTTCGGGCTTGACGCGTTTACGAGCCAACTTCTCGTTGCACCCGTCGATGTCGCGCTCGGCTTCGCGCACTGATTTTTGCACGGCGCGAATCGAATTGATCAGACGTTGGCGCGCGCGCTCAGTCAGGTTAAGCCGCCCCGTCTCCTGCGCGATTTCCAGCCGTGTTCGGCCGACTTTTCGTTTTAGCTGCGTGAGTCTCTTGCTCTTCTTGCCGCGATTGGCTTTCAGTTCCTCGTTTAGTTTTTCGAGTTCTTGTAATCCTTGTTGGGCGAGCACCTCGACGTGCTGAATTCCCTCGATGGTCCAGGTGCGATACTCCTCGGCCTTGTCTTCGTCGCCGGTGAGTTCGGCTTGTTCGGAAAAGGTGACGGTGTCGCGAATGTTGATTTTGACACCTTTAAGATCCTCACCGATCTTGAGCAACTCACGCACAGCGATCGGCGAGCGCGCGATCGCTTTTTGAGTTTTTAATTGTCCACGCTCGATGCGTTTGGCGATCGCGACCTCGCCTTCGCGCGTCAGTAGTGGAACTACACCCATCTCGCGCAAATAGAGCCGAACCGGATCGTTGGTTTTCTCGAGCGCGCCGGCCGAGAGATCGAGTTCGATGTCCTCGTCGAGAACTTCTTCGTCGTCGTCGGAAACTGTCGCTGCGGCTTGTTCGAGGAGTCGTTCGTCGCTGTCGGCGACGGGGATGTTGGAACCTTCGAGTTTCTGGAGTACGTCTTCGATGTCGTCCGGCGAGACGACATTGTCGGGTAATTCGCGATTCAGGTCGTCAAACGTCAGGTACTTTTTGTCACCGCCCAGCTCGAGCAGGCGCTCCATGACGTCGTCGCGATCCTTGTCTTCCATAATCACCTTAGGGGCAACTGGCGTTTAACCAGTGGGTCTTACTTGGCGGTCACTTCCCGCTGCAACATCAGTTGGCGTTCAGCCGCGAGCTGAATCTGTTCGGCGGCGAGCCGGGAAACACGTTCCGAATCTTCCTCGCGCTCAGCGATGGCCAATTCCCTTCTCAACTCCTCGATGCGCTGCTCGATCCTCATCAGCCTGAAGGTCGAAACGCATTCCGCCGGGACGTAATGCTCGTTTGACCCGTGGAGCGAAGAATTCATCATCACCATTGGCACCACGCTCGCGGCAAAATCGTCGCCCTCGGTCTTTTGCATCAACGCGTCGAAGTCAATTTCCGTGCCTTCACGGTCGAGAGCAAGCAAAGCCTCGAAAAGTGGCGCGGTGGCCAGGTCCTCATAGTCTTCTTTTTTCAACATCGACAGGACCTGGTGTCGCAGATTCGCATCAGCTAGCAACATTCCAA
This sequence comes from Pyrinomonadaceae bacterium, assembly GCA_035603895.1. GTDB lineage: Bacteria > Acidobacteriota > Blastocatellia > Pyrinomonadales > Pyrinomonadaceae > PSRF01. The sequence goes on along the minus strand of DATNJO010000920.1, from coordinate 418 downwards.
GCAGGCGCTGTTCCGCGGCAGTGACTTTTCTCTCTTTGGCGACGACATGGACCGCGCTGGACCGCGCCGGCCGATTGTCGCGCACCGCCTGCCATAACTCTCGCCGCCACGTGGACGTGTTTACGTTTTCGCGATCGATTCCCAGCGAATCCATCGCCATATCAAAATACTCGCGCTTCTGAATGCGACTGTTAACGGCCCGTATGTAAGGGAGAACTTCTTCGACCGCTTCAGCTTTGTCCGCAGGCCGGTGAAGGCTACGGTCGCGTAAAGCGTTTTCGATCACGAATTGTATGTGTGGTTGAGCCTGTGCCCGTCGCCGCTGATACTCAGTTGCACCAAACTTTCGAATGAACTCGTCGGGATCTGCGTTGTCGGGAAGTACGAGCACCTTCACTTCGATATCCTCGGCGAGGAG
>DATNJO010000919.1:0-4774 GCA_035603895.1 Pyrinomonadaceae bacterium | reverse complement strand
ATATGGTCAGGTGTACACCGTTTCCGCGCGCGAGACCCGCTTTCGTTCATCAAACCCCAAATAAACCCCACAATATCTGCGATTTTCCTAACTAATTCAGTGGCCTTGGGTTTGCTAAGAAATGTCTTCATGACAAACGTAGAGGTCTTCCCAATTTTGCACGGCGGTTTAACAGCCGCAAAGAAAACTGAGCCGGCGCCCAACTCCGATCTCGCGCTGGCCATGGCCGCCGGGAAAGGCGACATGGAGGCGTTTGAGAAGCTGTACGAGCGACACAACCGCCGGGTCTATTCGCTGTGTCTGCGCATGACGCAAAACGCAGCAGAGGCCGAAGACTTGGCACAGGAAGCGTTCATTCAGCTATTCCGCAAGATCGGCAGCTTTCGTGGTGATTCGGCATTTACGACCTGGCTTCATCGACTAGTTGTTAATCAGTGTTTGATGCACTTCCGCAAGCGAAGCGTCAAATTGGAGAAAACTACGGAGGAAGGCGAAACTCCGGTACAGATCGTTCGCGGCACTGAGAATCCAAACGCGATGCCGATCATGGATCGCATCGCACTCGATAACGCGGTGAAACAACTGCCGCCGGGCTATCGCACAGTATTTGTGCTGCATGACGTCGAAGGTCACGAGCACGAAGAGATTGCGAGGATGCTGGGCGTAGCGGTTGGCACTTCAAAATCGCAGTTACATAAGGCGCGCATGAAGCTGCGCCAGATTCTGAAAGCCCGGACGGAAGTAAATCAAAATTAGTTCGAGCGGCAAACCCCTTGAGGGGGCTCCTTCAACGGGCCGGCAGGTTTCTCCTGCTGGCCCGTTTCGTATATTCTTCACCACTGCCTTTCAGACACATCAAACAAGTTTCGTTGGAGAAAACTATGAGTGAACGAAGCGTCACGTTTTACCGCTGGGAAGACATGCCGAAGGAAAAGTTGAGTGACGTACTCGACCGGCGTTTGATAACTGCCGATCGCGTCATGCTGGCACACGTCTATCTCAAGAAGGGCGCGATCGTTCCGCGTCATTCCCACGAGAACGAACAGATCACCTACATTCTCGAAGGCGGTTTGCGCTTCTGGCTCGGCCCTGACGAAGCGGAGACGATCGATGTGATGGCCGGCGAAGTGTTACACATTCCGTCGTACGTGCAGCACAAAGCCGAAGCACTCGAAGACACGCTCGACGTTGACATCTTCAGCCCACCGCGTCAGGACTGGCTCGACAAAACTGACGACTATCTCAGACAGAAATAAAGCTCATGGATCTCGGATTAAAAGACAAAGTCGCACTCATTGCCGCGGGCAGTCGCGGGCTCGGCCGCGCAGTCGCCGAAGAACTCGCTGCCGAAGGAGCTTCACTCGTTCTTTGCGCGCGCGACGCCGCGACACTCGCGGAAACCACCGCAGCGATCGCCGATCAAACCGGCGCTCACGTGCTCGGCGTGCCTGCTGACGTCACCGATGCACGACAGGTGAAACAACTCGTCGCTTCGGCAAAAGAACGCTTCGGCCGGATCGACATTCTCGTGACGAATGCTGGTGGTCCACCTGCCGGCCGATTCGATCAGTTATCGCAGGAACAATGGGAACAAGCAACGCGTTTGACGCTCTACAGCGCGGTTCACCTGGCGCGTGAAGTTTTACCGGGAATGAGATCGCGGCGTTGGGGAAGAATTCTGAACATCACGTCGATCGCAGTGAAACAACCGGTCGAGAATCTGCTGTTGTCGAACAGCCTGCGCGCAGCGGTCACGGGTTTTGCACGCACACTGGCGAATGAAGTCGCTGCGGAGGGAGTCACGGTCAACAACATTCTGCCGGGTTACACGCGCACGGAGCGTTTGGAAGAGCTGGCAGGAATGATGGCTGAGAAGCTGGGGATCAGCGCTGACGAGTTTCGCGGCAAATGGGAAGCAGAGATTCCGATGCGGCGTCTCGGCGAGCCGCGCGAGTTTGCGGCGATGGCGGCGTTTCTGGTTTCGGAACGTGCGAGTTACATTACAGGCACGTCGATTCAGGTCGATGGTGGCTGGATTAAATCACTCTTCTAGAAAGGGCGACATCATGATCAAGGCAATTCGTGGTAGCACCAAGTGATAACTCGACCGACGAGAGTTTGAAAGACTCATTGGCCCTTACCGATGTTCCGGGGGAAGGTGTGGTCATCGATATCGGGACGGGCGACGGGCGCTTTGTATACCAGTCTGCGCGTCAGAACCCGAAGAAGTTCTACATCGGGATCGATCCGAACGTCAGGCCGCTGGAGAAGATCTCGGAGAAGATTTACCGCAAGCCGTCGAAGGGCGGCGCACCTAACGTTCTGTTCATTCAAGCGGCGGTTGAAGACCTGCCCGCAGAATTGAACGGCGTCGCTGATGAGTTGCACGTTCATTTTCCGTGGGGAAGTTTGTTGCGCGCCGTTGCCGTTGGTGACATGGCTGTGCTTCAGAACTTGCGGCGGATATGTGCGCCCGACGCCTTGCTGGAAGTAGTCCTGGGACTCGATCCCACCCGCGACGAATCCGAAATCGAACGGCTCAGCCTCACGACGCTCTCGCTTGATTACATAGACCACACGCTAGTTCCACAGTACGCCGCTACCGGATTTGAAATCACCGAGCGTGGAATCATCGACGCCGCCGAATGGCCTGAACTCAATACTTCCTGGGCTAAACGTCTCCACCAAAATAAGGCGCGCGCGATTACTTACCTGATTGGCCGCGCCATCTGACACTTCCCGTAGACAATCGACACGCTTTCGCCAACCGCAATGTGTTGAAATACACGTTTCGAAAAGGAGGAGTTTAACTATGGCGAAGAGTGCTGCGGGCAAGGCTGAGTCTAAGCGTGCCCTTTCTGACGAAATCTCGAAAGATAACAAACCGACCAGCGACGTTGTCGAACACTTGCAGCGGCAATTGGCAAACGGGTTTGTGCTCTACGCGAATTACAAACACTACCACTGGCAAACGTTTGGTCCGTTGTTTCGTGACCTGCACTTGCTGTTCGACGAGTTTGCGACGGCGGTGCTGGCGACGATTGATGATTTCGCGGAGCGCGTGCGGATGATCGGCCAGGACCCGATCTTTCGTCCCGACGAAGTTGAACGTGTTGCGACTGTCAGCGTGTCGGGCGATGCAGGCGACATGCGTGAAATGATTGCCGAAGCGGGTGCGAACCTGCTGGTCGTGATCAAAGAGATGCGTGAGGCCGCACGCGTCGCAGACGATCACGACGACCCGGGGACGGTCGATCTTTTTTCGCGCCACGTACAGATCCACGAAAAACACGAATGGTGGCTGCGCGATATCCTTGAAAAAGGCGACGGCTTGACGGTGTAGGTTGATCTTCTCTGTGTCTCTGTGCCTCGGTGGTTTCTCAGAACCACAGAGACACAGAGACACAAAGTCTAAAAGCTCTGGTCGTCGGCGGATGGTCCGTAGAGTGCCGGAACTTTCTGGCCCATCAGGCGCAGGTAGACAGTCATCTGGCCACGATGATGCGCCCAGTGGTTGATCGTCTCCTGGATCATCATGTAGCGCGGCTCTTCCATGACGACATGTCCTCCCGCCAGCAACTTCCAGTTGGTCCGCAGATGTTCATCCGTGGTCTTTTCGAGCGCCGCACGCGTAGCCGCAGCCGTTTCGTCGAGCGCTTTGATTAATTCCTCACTCGTCTCCTTCTTCACCTGCTTCATGCCTTGTCCTTCAGGCGGCGCGACGTCGAGTTCGTCGCGTTCGATTTCCATCTGAATCCACATCGGAATGGTCGCGACCATGTCGGCCAGGTAACCAAAGATCATCGAACGCTCGTGTGGCTTCCAGTCGTACTGGCCATTCGGCACTTCCTGTAGCGCTTTGCGCGAACGTTCCACCTCTCGATCCAGTTCCTCACGAAAAAACTCAGTCAGTTTCATCACTGCCTCCACATCCGTATATGATTTTTTGTCGACGATATGAGAATCTAACAACCAGACGCCAGTCGATACAAACCGGGATGCTGCTCCAACACAACATTACGCACTCGTTTCAATCGCCAGTCGTGCGCGTAATGCTCGTCGCGATCGGGATCGGCCTGCTTTACATCCTGTGGCGCGAGGTGCGCAAGATTCCCGCGAAGCTGTTGACGCTGATGGCGACGGCGTTCGTCGACATGGTCGGCGTGTTGATGATCTTTCCGTTGCTGCCGTTCTACGTAAAGAACCTCGGCGAGGGCGGCGTCAACTTCCTCGGCGTTCATTTCGGTATCGGAGTTATCACCAGTTTCATCGTCGCTGCGTTTACGGTGGCCCAACTGCTCAGCGCGCCGATGTGGGGACGCTTTTCAGATCGCGTCGGGCGGCGTCCCGCGTTGCTCATCGCCCTGACCGCATCGGCGATCGCGTATTTGATCTTCGGTTTTGCTCACTCACTGTGGCTGTTGTTGCTCTCGCGCGTGGTGCAGGGAGCAGGTGGTGGAACAGTCGGAGTGATTCAGGCGTACGTTGCCGATTCGACGGCGCCGCAGGATCGAGCACGCGCGCTTGGTTGGCTTTCGGCAACGACGAATCTCGGCGTCGCACTCGGTCCGGTGCTCGGGTCGTTTGCAATCACACTCGGCAAATACGATCTGCTACCCGGTCCCGCGACTCTTCACATGGGCCACGCGGGGCCAGGCATCATCGCCGCAGCGCTTTGTTTGATTAACATCGCCTTCGCCGCTCGCTTTCTAACCGAATCACGCAATCCGGAAGATCACGTACACGTCGAAGGCGAAGAACGCCGCACGTCGCG
>DATNJO010000918.1:0-6852 GCA_035603895.1 Pyrinomonadaceae bacterium | reverse complement strand
CGCCGGCGAGTTGTTGGGCCAATATGCCGAGACTCGTCTGCGCCTGAGCTTCAGACACGCCGGGTTTCAGACGTCCCATCACGGAAAACTGTCGCGTTCCGCGACTCGTCGTGAAGCCCGGTTCGAGTCCGATTTGAGTGTAGCTCTGCATCGGCACGAAGATTTCCGGCGAGCGTCCGAGGTCTGTTCCGGTGAAACTCTCGGGCGCGATCCCGATGATGGTGAAGCTGTTGTTATTTAACAGGACTGTTTTACCGATGAGCGCGGGATCGGCGGCGAATCGCCTTTGCCAGAAAGCATGACTGACGACGAGCACCGGCTGCGATGCTTGCTTGTCGTCCGGTTGAAACGTGCGGCCACGCGCGGCGTTAACGCCGAGCAGATCGAAATAGTTTTCGCTAACCAGCAGGCCGTTAGCACGATCGGATTGAGTTTCCGATCTCAACGTCGCGGAGATCTCGGTAAACGCAGTGACGCTTTCGAAGACGTTGGTCCGATCGCGGAAATCGACGTAATCGGCATGGGACGAGGCGCCGTATTGCGCTCCGGAATAATCGCTGGTGTAAAGCGAAACGAGGCGCGACGTGTCGCCGGCGTTCATCGGCCTGAAGAGAACCGCGTCGACGAGACTGAAGACCGCGCTGTTAGCTCCGATACCGAGCGCCAGCGAGAGCGAGATTCCGACAGTCAACAGCGGTTTTCGTAAGAGCATACGAAGACCGTATTTGAGATCCTGAGGTAAGGCTTGCATGGCGCGTCTCCTTGGGCCGGAGATTATTACATATTCAAGGCTGTAGAGGTTCGCCTTGTTTAATGCGCAACTCGATCGTCTTCACGTTGGCGAAATCTGTGAGAGGGTTGCCGGTCAGTACGAGGAAATTAGCCTCGTAGCCATCTTTGAGATGGCCGATCTTACGTTTGGGAAAGATGGTGGCCGCAGTCGTTTCACACCACATTTTCAGCAACGTCAGATTGTCGAAGGCTTTGAGTTTCGCGAGACTGAGTGCTTCGGGTAAAGCCGTTTGACGGAAGCTGTCGCTGCCGATCGCGATCGGCACGCGATGTTTTTGGAGCAGTTGTAAGTTTTGGACCAGCATCGCGCGTACTGCGAGCCGGGCGCTTTCAGGAAGTTTTTCGTTGAACGTTTGTTCGGCAGTTTCACCGATCGTGGTGACTACGACGGTCTGGTTCTTTCCGGCGAGTTTGGCGTCAGCTTCTGCGATCTGATATGGCGCGAGATTAGTGTAATTAGCGATGTCGTTCCGGTCGGGTCGAAAACCCGGCAGATGATTGATCTCATCGACACCTGCGACGAGCGCGTTGTGAAAATCGGCGGCGCTTTCGACGTGCGTGGAGACGCGCAAGCCATCGCGATGAGCGCGGCGCACGATCTCCGGAAGAATCGCGGGATCGAGACCTTTCCAACCGTCGTAGGTTTTATCGTCTTTGCGTTTCGCGTACTCTTCCGAATAGAGCAGGTAGGTTTTGATGAAGTCAGGTTTGCCTGCTTTGATGCTGGGCCACTTGCGTTCCAGATCGGCAGCGTTGTCGATGACGTAATAGAAACCACCTTCACCATCCTCGGGCTTGAAGCCGCGTTGCGGCGTCACGATCTCGATCGGGTGACCGCCAGAGCCGGTTAGACCGCCGTTTGAGAGTATTCCATCGACACTTGTCGGCAGATTGATCCGCGCGGAGGTAGGTTCTTTGGATCTGAGCAGACTGTTTGGGTTCTTCACGTAGAAGATTCCCGCGTCGAGATACATCTTGTTGACGCGAGCGAAACGCTCGTCGCTGGACCAATCGAGGTTGTGATTGTGCGCCTCACCAAACGGCGGCACCACAAACTTGCCGGAGAGATCGAACACGCGATCGACACGCGCCGGCCGCTTGCTGCTCAACCTGCTGCCTACTGAATAGAACGTCCGGTGCACAAACTTCTGACCGTCGAACCAGTTTCCGTTGGCAAACTCATAATTGTGCGTCGAGATTTGTGCGTGGGCAGAGAAGGTTGCGAGTAGAACAGCGAGTACAAGGGCTTTGCGCATGGTGATTCTCCTCGGTCAATTAACACCACGGAACGCGGAGTTATAGCCACAAAGAAGCACAAGAGGCACAAGTCAGTGAGGTAGACTAACGAACACCTCTTCTGGTTTGTGCCTCTTGTGCTTCTTTGTGGCTACTCAATGAGCGCCGCCATCATGCCGTCGCCGTGATGATCGAAAAGATAGTAGGCGAAATTTTTCTTGCGAACGCGAAATGCGATGTGCAGAAAGAGTCACGCTATTTGATGTTCAGAGCCGCGCGGAAGAGTTTGTTGCACTCTTCTTCAAGTACTCCACCCACGACCGTGCATTCGCGGAAAGCGCTTAGCCGTGCGATCTCCTCGGCTCGGATGTCGATAGCCCACCAGTTCAACGTTTTCAGAAACGGTATAGACGAACCAAACGCCACTCGCTTGATCCCCGCCCATGCAACCGCTCCCTGGCACATCGCACAGGGCTCGGCGGTCGTGTAAATCGTCAGTGTGGTCCAATCGATCCTGGGATGCGACGCGGCGCACTTATTGATCGCATCCATCTCACCGTGCCAGGTGGGATTGTGAACCGAACGGTTCCACCCTTCTCCAACGACTACTCCCTTCTGGTCTACCAGCACTGCAGCGAAGGGGTTTTTGGGATTGTTTCCGGCCAGGCGAACGGCTCTTCTCATGTAAAGCTCGTCGTTCGGCTGTACTAGAGGTTTAGCCGTTAGAACCGCTTCATACGCGCCCAACATCGGCGCCGCTAAAGCAGATGACAACAGGTTGCGAAGGAGAGTTCGCCTTTTCATTCAGTTTCTCCGGTTGAAATAGAGTGTGTCGGCGATCGACTCGAAGAGATGCGCGTTGAGGACTGCTGTCACTGTTTCAAGTAACGAAGCGCAACGAATCCTGATTCTTGAAAAACCGTTGACTCCACCAGTTTTAATTGAAGCTTCTCCGGCAGGCTGATGCCTTCCAGCAACCGTCTACCTTCTCCAACAACAAACGGCTGCACCACAAAACGATATTCATCAATGAGATCAAGCTCGATAAGTTGTGAAGGAATATCTACACCGCCAGTTGAGATGTCTTTCCCTGGTTCTTGTTTCAGTTTGAGTATTTCCTCTTGAAGGTTCGTACGAACAATTCTCGTATTCTTTCCTTCAACCTTGTCTAATGATTTTGAGAACACAATGATTTTGTTGACGGAGTCAAAGGCTTGCGCAAACTCGTTCATTGCCTTTGTCTGTCCGGAATGGTTTTTCGCGACATCGGGCCAAAAAGGAACCATTAATTGATAGGTCTTACGCCCATAGACGAGCGTGTCAACATCCCGCATGAGCTGCGCAAAATATTCATGTACTTCGTCATTACCAGTCCCCTTGGTGTGGTCGCAGCAGCCATCCAGGGTCATGTTGATTCCAAAGATTAGTTTTCTCATTTGATTGCTCCTGGACCACTCGAAGAAGTCAGAAAACGAACGACGTTATAGTGCATGCACGCTCCCCAAAAGTGAAGCGATCGACACGCCAATTTGTGTTTTGGGCAAAAAGTTGTTGTAGAATTACCCGACTTCGATTGCCCCCGCTTGGAAATCCCCTTTCTTCGCGAATCCAGGGTGGAACTGTAACTCCCATGACCCAGCGATCGCCCGACACTTCAACTGTCCGTGTTCCGCAAGCGCATGATTGGCTTACGGGCGGCGGTGAACTCGGCGAGCTTATCCGCGGTTACGATTGGTCCCAAAATTCCCTCGGGCCAATCGAGTCGTGGCCGCAAAGTCTGCGCAGCGCGGTCAGCATACTGCTGCCGTCGAAAGCGCAGATCGCGATGTTCTGGGGACCCGATCTGATCACACTTTACAACGACGCCTACCGCCCGGTGCTGGGAAAGAAGCATCCGGGAGCTCTCGGCGTGCCGGTCAGAGAAGTATGGAGCGAACTTTGGGACACAGGTCTAAGAAGTTTGTTCGAAGGGGTACTCCAAACCGGTGAAGCGTTCTGGGCCAGCGACTGGCCGTTCTACATGGAGCGCTTTGGTTTTCCGGAAGAGACCTTCTTCGACATTTCCTACGATCCGGTACGTGACGAAAGCGGAAAGGTCGCGGGACTTTTCTGCATCGTTAGCGAATCGACGGCACGCGTGATCAGCGAGCGGCGTTTGAGAACCTTGCGCGATCTCTCGCTGGTGGCGACAGCGGAAGCGAAATCGGTCGAGGATGCGTGCCGCGGCGTTGCCGAAATTCTTTCCAGCAACCCTCTCGACATTCCTTTCGCACTGATTTATCTGCTCGACAAATCCGGCAAAAACGTGAGCCTGGCGGGCGCCTCGGGATTACCACCAGGAGCACCAGCCGCTCCGGTGAATGTCGATATTGATGATTCGTGTTGGTTGTTCAATGCGGTGGTGCAGACAAATCGGGCAATTGAGTTGGCAGATGTGATCGAACGTTGCGGCGAGTTGGTAACCGGCGTTTGGCCTGAGCCACCTCATGCCGCGATGGTCATGCCGATAGGCGCGTCGGGACAGGATCGTGCGGCCGGTTTTTTAGTAGCGGGAGTCTCGCCGCGCCGGCCTCTGGACGATCAGCACCGCGCGTTCTTTGAATTGTTGGCCACTCAGATCTCGACGACCGTGGCGAACGCGCGCGCCTACGAGGAAGAGCGCCGCCGCGCTGAATCGCTTGCCGAACTCGATCGCGCCAAAACGGCCTTCTTCTCGAATGTCAGCCATGAGTTTCGCACGCCGCTGACGTTGATGCTTGGACCAGTTGCCGATTTGTTGGGCGAACTGGACGGCTCTGTTTCTGAAGAGCAACGCGAGCGTCTCGACATCGCTTATCGTAACGGTCTGCGCCTGCAAAAACTGGTGAATACGCTGCTCGACTTTTCGCGCATTGAAGCGGGCCGCGTTCAGGCTTCATACGAAGCTACGAATTTGGCGAGTTTGACTTCAGAGCTCGCGAGCAACTTTCGTTCGGCTTGCGAAAGAGCCGGCATCGATCTCATTGTCGATTGTCCGAGTTTGGACGAACCCATCTATGTCGATCCTGACATGTGGGAAAAGGTAGTTCTCAATCTTGTTTCCAACGCTTTCAAGTTCACGCTGTCGGGATCGATTGAAGTCAAGTTGCGCAAGTCCGCGGAACACGTGGAACTGACGGTCCGCGATACCGGCGTCGGAATTCCTCCAGAAGAATTGCCGAAGGTCTTCGAACGTTTCCACCGCGTACCGATATCGCAGGGCAGAACGCAGGAGGGATCGGGAATTGGTCTGGCTTTGGTGCGGGAACTGGTGAAGTTGCATGGCGGCAGTGTCATCGTTGCCAGCACATTAGGAGAAGGCACAGTCTTCATCGTGTCACTACCGCGAGGAAAAGATCACCTGCCGCCGGATCGCATCAGTGCCACACGAACGATGAGCTCAACGTCGTTGGGCGCGGCTCCATTCGTTAGTGAGGCTTTGCGCTGGTTGCCGTCGACTTCCGGCGGAGATGCTTCCCTAGCAACCGCGCAGCGCGAGAATGGCGACGAACGGCAGTTTCGTATCCTGCTCGCTGACGACAACGCAGACATGCGCGATTACGTCTCGCGTTTGTTGTCCGATCGTTACGAGGTCGTCGCTGTGGGCGATGGACAAGCAGCTTGGGATGCTATGCACGAACGCGTTCCCGATCTGGTTTTGTCAGACGTGATGATGCCGGTGCTTGACGGGTTTGAGTTGTTGCGGCGCATCCGTGCGAACCCACTCACGCAGGAGATTCCGGTTGTGTTGCTGTCAGCCAAGGCCGGTGAGGAGGCGCGGATCGAAGGACTCGAAGCGTCGGCCGACGATTACCTTGTCAAACCTTTCAGCGCGCGTGAACTTCTCGCGACAGTAGACGCTCATATAAAGACGATCGACATTCGCCGGCAAAGTCGCGAGGCAGAACTTCGCTTGATCGAGCAACTGCGCGAGCAGGATCGGCTTAAAGACGAGTTTCTGGCAACGCTTGCGCACGAACTGCGAAATCCGCTCGCGCCGATTCGCAACGGACTCGAACTGATTCGTTTGTCCAACAACGATCCGGCAGTCCTTGAAAAAGCGACCATGATCATGCAGCGGCAAATCGAGCAGATGGTGCGGCTCGTCGACGATCTGCTGGACGTTGCCCGCATCAGTCGCAACAAACTCGAGTTGCGAAAAGAGCAGGTGGACCTAGAATCGGTCGTGCGCAATGCGGTGGAAACGAGCCGTCCGGTGTTGGCAGCAGCGGAAAACGATCTGCACGTCGGTCTGCCTTTAGAGCCTGTTTGGCTGGAGGCCGATCCGGTTCGCCTGGCGCAAGTGTTTTCGAACCTGCTTAACAACGCCGCGAAATACAGCGAACCCGGCGGCCGCATCTCGTTGGTCGCGACACAAACTGAAGACGAACTGACGATCAGAGTCAGTGACACTGGTATCGGTATCGAGCCGGCAAAGCTTTCACAGATTTTCGGGATGTTCGTGCAACTCGATGCGTCGGAACAACAGGTTCAAACTGGCTTGGGTGTGGGTCTGACGCTCGTACAACGTTTGATCGAGATGCACGGCGGCAGCATTGAAGCGCGCAGCGAAGGACAGGGCAAGGGCAGTGAATTCATCGTGCGCTTGCCGGCTTTGAAGCAGTCAACGGAATCCGTTTCGGAACTCGAACCGGTTTTGGACGATCGTCCACATGCACGCCGGCGCATTCTGGTCGTCGACGACAATGTCGATTCAGCGGAAAGCCTGGCGATGATGCTGGAGCTTTCCGGACACAGCGTCGCAACAGCACACGACGGTCTGGCGGCGGTGGAGCTGGCGAAAGA
>DATNJO010000917.1:0-10755 GCA_035603895.1 Pyrinomonadaceae bacterium | reverse complement strand
ATGGGAACTTCGTCGATGCGCACACCGACGGCGTTGTAGACCGCGTTTGCCACGGCTGGTGGAACAGGGAGCAATGGCCCCTGGCCGACTTCTTTCGCGCCGTATGGTCCATTCGGGTCCGGGTCCTCAATCAAATACGTCTTCACGTCGCACATCTCCATCGTCGTCGGGCTCTTGTATTCCAACAGCGACGGAAACTTGTGTACGACGTTTCGATTCGTACGATACGTCATCTCTTCCATCAGGATCTCGCCGAGACCCATGTAAACACTGCCCTCGACCTGGCCCATCACCAGCATCGGATTAATCGAGCGGCCAATGTCGTGCGCGATCCAGACGCGTTCGACGACGACAATGCCCGTATCCGGATTCACATCGACTTCCGCAACCGCCGCGGAGTAACTGTAAGCGGGCGATGGTCCAACACCCGAGCCTTTAAACTTACCCGGCGAGCGGGGCGGCGTGTACGATCCAACCGTGCCGATCGTCCCAAACTTCGACTCTGCCAAAACAACCGCTTCGGCAAACGAAACACCATGCTCCGGATTCTCAACATCGAATACACGGCGCTCAGCCAGCGATAGATTCTCAATCGGCACGCCGAGTTTTTCCGCGACGGCCATCACCAGCAACTCACGCGCGCGTTCAGCGGCCTGAATCGCAGCGTTGCCAGTCATCAACGTGACGCGGCTCGAATAACTGCCGAGATCGACCGGCGTCAGATCCGTATCGGCCGTAACAACACGAATATCAAAAGGATCGATTCCCAAAATCTCAGCGACGATGTAGGCGAGTATCGAATCCGATCCCTGCCCGATGTCGGTCGAACCGCACATCACACAAACGCCGCCCTGCCGGTCGAGCCGAAGCTGCACGCCCGACTGCGGCATGTTGTTCCAGTAGATCGGCAGACCCGCACCGCAGATGTAAGAGCTGCAAGCGATGCCAATGCCTTTGCCGTACGGCAGCTTGCGGTTGTCAGGATCCCACGAGAAGCGATTCTTCCAATCGGAACCTGCGACGATCTTGTCGATGCACGCGCCTAAACCCATGCTGCCGATGCGCAGGTAATTGGCTGTAACAGTGTTTGGCGCGACGAGATGTTTGCGCCGGATCTCGACGGGATCGATTCGCAGTTGCTCGGCGATCTTGTCGAGATGAACTTCGAGCGCGTAACGCGGTTGCGGCGTGCCATGCCCGCGTTTTGGACCACACGGCGGCTTGTTGGTGAAAGCGCGCAGACCCTGAAACTTGTAGCGCGGCACGTCATACGTGACGGTTTGCAACGCGCCAGTGTAGAACGTACTAGCAACACCATAACTCCCGTACGCGCCGCCGTCGAGAAACGACTGGAAGTGCATCGCAGTGATCGCGCCGTCGTTCTTCACGCCGGTTTTTACTTTCATCAACACGGGATGCCGGCCGCGATGACAGTAGAAAACTTCCTCGCGCGTCAGTGTCACCTTGACCGGACGCCCGGTGATCATCGCGAGCTTGCAAACCGCCACTTCATGGTTGAACGGATCGCTCTTGCCACCGAAGCCGCCTCCATTCGGCGTTGCGATCACGCGAATATGAGCGGCCGGCATTTTTAAAACCTTCGCAAGCGCACGATGAACGTAATGCGGCGTTTGCGTTGAACTCCAGAGCGTGATCTTTTGATCGGCGTCGAAGTGAGCAACGGCGGCGTGCTGTTCCATAGGCAGGTGCGTGTTGCCTTCGTAGAAGAACACATCCTCACGTACCAAATCTGCTTCGGAAAATCCTTCTTCGAGATTGCCAAACTCGAGCGAGACTTTCTTGTGTACGTTGCCGCTGTCGCCGTAGTCGTGAATGCGCGGCTCATCGATCAGTACTGCCTCTTCGATACTGGAAATTGTGTTGAGCGGCTCGTATTCGACTTCGATCAGATTCATCGCGTCGAACGCTACGTCTTCGTCGATGGCCGCGACCGCGGCGACCGGATCGCCGACGAAACGCACCTTGTCGATGCAGAGCGCGTGCTCGTCCTGACTGACAGGCAGAATGCCGTACGGAATTGGCAGGTCTTTGCCGGTGATTACAGCAAAAACGCCGGGCAGTGCCAGCGCCTTTGAAACATCGATGTTTTTAATCAACGCATGCGGCACATGCGAGCGCAGTATCTTGCAGAACAACATTCGCGGCAGCACGATGTCGTCCGCAAACTTCGTCTGGCCCACACACTTCGCCCGCGCGTCGACTTTGCGAAACGGCTTTCCTACAACGTTGAGATTCTTATCCACAGATTACACAGACCGTTTTAATCAAGTCCGTAGACGCTTTCTTTCGGCAGTTCGTAGGCTTCACCACGCATACGCGCCGCAGCTAACTCAACTGCCTCGTAAATCTTGATGTAGCCGGTGCAGCGGCACAAGTTTCCAGACAACGCTTCCTGAATCTCAGCGCGCGTCGGGTTCGGCGACTTCTCCAATAACTCCTCCGCCACTAGCAAAAAACCTGGCGAACAATAACCACACTGTGCTGCGCCGGTGTCCGCAAACGTTTGTTGCAACGGATGAAGTTCGGCGCCCAGCGCCATGCCCTCGATCGTTTTCACCTCACGACCTTCGGCTTCAAGCCCTAGCATCAGGCACGAAAGTATCGAACGTCCATCGACCAACACCGCACAGGTGCCACACTCGCCGAGTTCACAACCATGCTTCGTGCCCGTGAGATTCAGGTCTTCACGCAACACTTCGAGTAGCGTCTTGTGCGGCGCAAAGCTGATTTCCGTGTCTTCGCCGTTCAGACGGAAGCGAATCTGTCTCTTACTGTTCATCAAGAATTACTGCGGTGCGGCTTCCTTCTTCTTTACCTTATTCAAAATCATGTTGTCGATCAAACGCGTCTTGCCGACATAAGCCGCGATAGCGATCAACGTTGGCTTCTCATCGATTCGTTCGACCGGTTCTAAAGTCTCTGCGTCGGTGACGCTTACATAATCCAAACGCGCACGCGGTTCGGTTTCGATCGTCGAACGAACAACGTCGCCGATCCGAGCCGCACTGCGTTCGCCATCTTTAAAAGCGCTCTTCGCCTGTTTCAGCGCACGATGTATAACAGCCGCTGACTGTTGTTCGTCCGGCGTGAGATAAAGATTGCGCGACGAAATCGCCAGTCCTGAATCCTCGCGCACGATCGGCAGAATAACAATCTCTGTATCAAAGGCCAGATCCTTAACGAGCCGGCGAATCACGAGCGCCTGTTGCGCGTCCTTCTGTCCGAAGAACGCGAAGTCGGGCCGCACGGTGTTCAGCAGGATCGTCACCACCGTTGCTACACCGCGAAAATGTCCCGGCCGCGAAGCACCTTCGAGCTGTTCCGACAGTCCTTCGACGTTGACGTAAGTAGAAAAACCCTTCGGATAAATCTCCTCGACCGGCGGCGCGAAGATGTAGTCGACGTTGTAATCGGTCAACAGCGCCGTGTCCTTCGTCAGGTCGCGCGGATAATGTTCGAAGTCTTCACCTGGACCAAACTGCGCCGGGTTGACGAACACCGAAACCACTACCACGTCGCACATTCGCCGCGCTTCACGCACCAGACTCAAGTGGCCTTCATGCAATGCTCCCATCGTTGGAACCAGACCAACAGTGCGATCCTGTTCACGGCGGATTTTGCGCGCGACGGAACTCATGCGCTGACGGCGGTTGATGATCTCCATAAAATTGAGGGTGGGCTAGGACCTCTCGGCCTTTGAGTCTCTCGTGGGATTTCCTATTTCGAGTGCTTCGGCAGTTTCAGCAGGCAAAGCATACGATTCCGCTTCGGACGGATAGGTGCCGTTTCTCACGTCGTCGGCATATCTGGTCACGGCATCCGTGATCACTTCGGTCAGATTGGCGTACGGCCGTACGAATCGCGCTGTTTTGCCAAACGACAGACCAAGCATGTCGTGCAGTACCAGGACCTGAATGTCGCAATGCGATCCCGCGCCGATGCCGATGGTCGGAATGCTGATGCTCTCCGTGATAACACGAGCGATCTCGCGCGGCACCACTTCCAGCACCACGGCAAACGCGCCCGCATCTTCCAAAGCCTTCGCATCGTCGATCAATTGCTGCGCCGTGCGCGGAGTCTTGCCTTGCACGCGATACGCGCCGAGTTGATTGATCGACTGCGGCGTCAGGCCGATGTGGCCCATCACGCTGATCTCTTCGTCAACCAATCGTTTGACCAGCGGCACGCGCTTGTGTCCGCCCTCCAACTTAATCGCTTCAGCGCCGCCTTCTTTCACCAGACGCAGTGCGTTTCTAACAGCCTCGTCTTCGCCAGTGTGGAAACTTCCATAAGGCATGTCGGCAACGAGCAGAGCACGTTGCACGGCGCGCCGCACGGCTTTCAGGTGAATCAGAATTTCATCGAGCGTCACCGGCACGGTGTTACCGTAACCCAGAACCACGTTTCCGAGGCTATCGCCAACCAGAATGACGTCGATGCCTGCTTCATCAATCAGGCGGGCGGTCGGATAATCGTACGCTGTCAGGCAAACCAAGCGTTCACCACGCTGTTTGCTTGATTTCAACGACGGGGCACTAACCTTTTCCGGACGCTCAGGAGTTAGATATGGCATGTTGTGGTTGCTGCATTATAACGGCAAATAGAATAGGGGAAAAGGCGCAGGGCTAACATCCGTCAGGGCTTCCAGCGCACGACTTCCGATTTATCGGGTGTCGTTTCCAGCAGTTCCCGGACGGTTTTACCGAGCTTTGGATGGATTAGGTTTGGAGTAAGCTCGTTGAGCGGGACAAGCACAAAGCGACGGAGGTGGAGCCGGGGATGAGGCAGCGTGAGAAATTCTGTGTCGGCTCGTTCGTCTTTGAAGATAAGTAAATCCAGATCGATTGTTCGGGGACCCAGCGGTATGTCGCGAGTGCGGCCGAGCGAATATTCGATACGCAGCAGGCGGGCGAGTAACTGCTGGGAGGAGGGAAGCGTCGGGCCACGCAGTTCGGCGACCATGTTGAGAAACGCGGGTTGATCGACGTTGTCGACCGGCGCGGTTTCGTAAATGCTCGATACACGAATCACGTCCAGACTGGCGTCGAGCATTCCGCGCACGGCAAGCAACAGGTAACCGGCGCGATCGCCGAGATTCGAACCCATGCCGACGTAAGCGTTCTGGATCATAGTTGTACTTTGAGCTTTGTACTTTGTACTTTGTGGCTTGGCAAGCGAACGAAGAACCAAGTACAAAGAACAAAGTACAAAAGAACTAAATGTCCCAACTGTTAACGCTCATCTGGCTCAAGTGGCGTCTGCTACGCAACTCGCTACGTTCGTCAAAAGCCGTGGTCAACAAGGTCGCGTCGATTCTCGGCATGTTGGTGGCATTACTGTTTTCGCTAGCGGTTGCTTTGGTGCTCGGAATCATCGCTTTCGTGATCAGTCAGCCCGGGGCGTTGAGAAGTATCCTGCATCGATCATCGGCACAAGGCATTCAGACCGCAACGACGGCGGAATTCATCTTCTTTTCGATCTTCGGGTTTATCTATCTAATGTGGGCCACGTTGCCGTTGAGTATCGGTGGCGGCAAGCAGTTCGACGCGGGCAAACTGCTCTTGTATCCGATCACACTGCGGAAGTTGTTTGCGGTCGATTTCATCAGCGAGCTCACGACGTTGCACTCCGTGATTGCTGTTCCGGCGATTTTCGCCATCGCGATCGGCGCGGGACTCGGTACGGGCAATCTCGCGCTGATGTTGTTAGCGGCAGTGCCGATAGCTGTGTTTGGCGTGGCGCTGTCGAAATGGCTTTCGACGATCATGGGATCGTTACTGCGTCGAAAGCGCGCGCGGGGTGAAACGATCGTCGCGCTGATCGGCGTAGTAGCGGGATTCGGCGCCGCACTTGTGGGACAACTCGCGCCGATTCTGTTTCAGCACGCGGAATCACTTCGTTCCTTGCGCTGGACGCCGCCGGGCGCTGCGGCACTGATGCTCATTTCGACCACGCCTGACAGTGGCTTTGGCTACGCAGTCGGATTTTTCACGCTTTCCGGTTATTCCATCGCCTTGATTGCCGGAACGTACCTGATCGCGCGCCGCGCAGCGCTGGGGCTGGAAGGCCGTCGCAAACGAAAAGCCGAAACTGAGGTACGAACGGACGCGCAGGCGTATTCCGGTTGGAAACTGCCGTTGTTATCGGCGGATCTCTCGGCTGTGGTCGAGAAAGAGTTGCGTTACGCAATGCGCAACGCGCAGATGCGCATGATGGCGCTTATGCCGTTGATCCTGATCGTGATCAGGGTGGTTAACTCGCGCCGGATGGAAAGCAGCCTCGGCAGTGGTCCAACAGGCGCACACGAATTCATGACTTACGGTTCGGGCCTACTCGCGTCGGGCGGCGTGCTCTACGTTTTTCTCATTCTCGCCAGTCTTTTTTGCAACACGTTTGCCTTTGAAGAAGGAGGGATGAGAACGCTGATTCTGTCGCCGATCGATCGGCGCACAATCCTGCTCGGGAAAAACATCGCGATTACCGTTCTGGCACTCATCTTCTCCGTCATTCTACTGACGCTGAACACCATCGTCTTTCGCGACCTGACTGCGAAAAATCTGCTGTTTGTCGTTTTGAGCTTTATCGTTTTTGCCGCGCTGATGTCGACTATCGGCAACTGGCTTTCAATCCGTTTTCCGAAACGAATGGTATTCGGTAAACGCATGAACGTTTCCGGTGTTGCCGGAGTGTTGCTGATTCCGATTGTGATTGTGCTCGGCATCGGACCTCTTTTAGCTGTGCTGGCGGGCTACTTCACTGAAAGTTTGCTCATCGAATACGCAGCGCTCGCACTGTTGGTCGTGATTGCGATCGGCATTTACGCACTCGCGCTCAACATTCATGGGCGGACGCTAGCACGTCGGGAGATCGACGTGCTTGAGGCAGTGCGAGAGCCAACGGATGAATGAGTTTCCCGCAAAGGCGCAAAGACGCAAAGAAGAAAAGGCAATTTGTTGACCTGCAAAGAGCCTGCTTTCCTTTGCGTCTTTGCGCCTTTGCGGGAAACTTCTTTTCGCTTACACTACGGCTCCGGTTAAACTTAATCCAGTGGCGCCTCGTGTTGGCGTCCGGGCGGGTTAGAGCCCCGTCAAGACACAAATGGCTCGCAGAAGATTTCGCAGCAACCAACGGCACGAACCCACCACGGAGCGTTCCTTTCAGGAATACATCCTCTCCACGCCCGCGCCACAAACATCTCGAACCGAACTGCTTCGCCTGATTCGCGGCGGTGAAGACACTTTTCTCGAACTCAAAGTCAAACTTTCAAACACTGAGAAGATCGCGCAGGAGATCGTCGCACTTGCGAACACCGGCGGCGGCGTGATCGTGTTTGGCGTAAACGATCAGTTGCGCGTCGAAGGCGTTGACGATCCGGAGCGAGTTCAGGAAGACCTGGTTCGGATTTGCCGCGAAGAGATTCAACCGCCGCTCGTTCCTTTTATCGATCGTATTGCGCTCGATAACGGACGGCGCATCGTCGCCCTCGACATTGACAGCAAAAGGCGGCCGTATCGCACGCGCGACGGACGTTTTTATTTGCGCATCGGGGCCGAAAAACGCGAGGCTTCGCGTGAGGAGATCTCAACGCTTTTAGATGAAGCGCGGCCGATCCGCTACGAAAGCGTGCCGGCGCTCGGCGCCACGATGGCGGATATCGACGAAGCGCACCTTTGGACGTACCTGCGCGCATTCGAGGGCGGCGCGTTTGAAGAGTCTGCGGTCGTTGATTATCCGACGAGCGAAGTGCTCGAACGCGACTTGTTGCTCGCGACCTCTGATGGCCGTGAAGTCGTGCCGACTGTCGCGGGATTGTTGTTGTTTGGACGTGACGAACGAGTAGCTGAGCTGGTGCCGCGTGCTGCGGTTACCGCGACGCGTTTCTCCGGCGACTCACCGCAGTCGCCCGTGATCGAGCGCGTGAAAATCACCGGCAACTTGCTCAACGTTTACGAAGCACTGAATCGTTTTCTACTTCGCTACTGCGACTTGCGCGAATCGCGCCCGCGCAATGGCGTTGAAAATGTTCCCGACGACTCGCCCGTGCCGGCGCGCGCTAACTATCATCGCGGCGTCGTTGCGGAAGCAATCACAAACATGTTGTCGCACAGGGACCTCGCACTCAGAGATCTGCCGAGCCGTTTACACGTCTACGATCATTCGTTGGAGTTTGTGAACGCGCGCAGGAGTGTGGGGTTTTCGCCGGTGACCCAAAAAGCGATCCGCTACGGCATGCCACAGCGCTTGAACCCGCAGTTGGCGGCGGTACTGACGAATGCTGCTTATGGATTGCCGCTGAGTTTGCGCGGGTTGCCGTCGTTGTTGCGGGAAGCGAGACGTTTTGCAAATCGTAAGGCGGAAATC
The DNA here is from genome assembly GCA_035603895.1 of Pyrinomonadaceae bacterium. GTDB lineage: Bacteria > Acidobacteriota > Blastocatellia > Pyrinomonadales > Pyrinomonadaceae > PSRF01. The sequence goes on along the minus strand of DATNJO010000917.1, from coordinate 2,373 downwards.
GTGTCTTTCAACGACGAGTTCCGCCTTCGGATTTACGGTTTCTGAGCAGCGGTACCATCAGCTTTGGGCGCGATATAGGCAGTGCGCGCCTGTATCGTGTATTCCTTGTCGTCGTAAGTGCCATCGCCATCGACGTCAACACTCACTTTCAACTTGTGCTCCTTGCCGTCGTGCACGTCACCGGGATTGAAACCGAGACTGTATTGACTGCGGAGTAACGCGTTGATATTGCCAAGCACTTTCGGCAACTCACCTTCAAACGTCACCGGAAAATAAGCGCCGCCAGTTTCCTTCGCAAACGTTTGCAGCGTGTTGTCAGCTTGCAGCCAGGTCATGCGGCCGGGCATTCCCCCCAGGCTGTCTTGCGCGGGCAAACTGTCGCCGTACATTTTCTTGAACAGGTTTGCGGTGCCGATGATGTAAACAGGCACGCCGGAATTTTTCAATACTTTGCGTGCGTCGCCGTAGTTGATCTTACTGAAGGTGTCGATTCCCGACGCGACCAGCAGCACCGCGCGGCGGCGTCCCTGCACTGAAACCATTCCGGAGTAATCAGATTTATCCGACTTCGAATCCTCGAGCACTACTGAATCAGCGCGGCCGCCGACCAGTACGAACTTCAGGGCGTCAAACAAATTCGTCTCGCGAAACGCCGGCGTGTTTCGCAACAGCAGCGTGATCACGGCGTTCAGCCGTCCGGGATCGTTGGTGAAGTCGGTTAACGGAGTCGGGCGGATGTCGAAAGCAGTGACGGAAACGTAATCGTCAGGTGGCTTGATGAATTGCGAAAGAAACATCGCCGTTGGCCGGATGACTTCGTAAGTGCCCGGCTCGTAGCCGCGGCTGCCGTAAAGTCCAAACAATTCCGACCACTTGCTGTACTCGACCACCATCGCCACGGTGATCGGCGCTTCGGGCGTCGCGAAGTTTGTGATCGTTTGCTGCGTTCCGTCTGAGAAAAGCGCGAAGTTGCCTTTCTTCAGGCCGGTGACGATCTGACCGCTCTTCTTGTGGTAAACAACCGCGTCGACATTGACGAGACTCGTCGAAATCGCGACTTTTTCGATGTCTTGCGGTTTGGTGGGAACGATGTCTTGCGGAACTGGTTCCTGTTCGCCCGGCTTCGGCGCCTCGCCGGGACGCTTATTTTTCTTTTCGTTGGACGTGGGCGGCTGGCGGCGCGACTGCGAAAAGCCGGGAATAATCATGCCCATCACCAGCAACACGGAAAGAGACAAAGCAAAAAATGCGTATATTCGGTTGGATTTCATAGTTCTTACTCCCGAGGGTCAGCCGACGATCTGCCCGCTGATGTCGGTCTGATGCGCTGGCTATGACCGGAGTTTACCACTATCGGCCGATTGCTTCCGCCTCGATGACGATGTCGTAATTGCCGGTATTATCGGCCAAATCACCCTCATTTACACCCAGGAACAGCACTCCGTCGCGTTGTGCGACAAACTCGCGGCGCGGCCCGATCAGGAGGAAGTCGTCGTTGTCGTCTCCGATTACGGCGATCAGCGCTCCGGTCGCTTCGCTACGCATCAACTTGTCTGAGTCCTGAATCGTTGACAGCCCGCCCGGTGTCGAGAAGCGTCCACGGCCGAGCGAAACGCGGCCCGACGCACTAATGCGCAGGCGCTGGCCTTTGCGTACGACGAGTCCACTGTTGGTCCAACCGTTGTTTGCGCTGTCGGCTCGCACGCCGACTTTGATCGTAAAGAAAGTTGGCGGAGCGGAATTAGCTGGGCTGGGATCGATCGTGCGTGGACTCGAACCGATGTTGTTATCGGGCTGGGTGTTTGGATTCGAGGGCCGCATTGCGGGAGGGTTGTTCTGGGCGGTTAAATCCTCGGTGTTTGTACCGCTGCTCGTATTGGCGTCGAACTCGATCGACTCGACGTCTTCAACGTAGACGGTGGTTTGCCCGCGTCGTCCTCTGGCGTTGCCGCCGATCAGGATGGTGAACTGCTGGTCCTTGAACCCGATCACCTGACCCCGGATGACGCTGCCATCCTTGAGTCGAATCGTATCCGCGAGCAACGGCGCGGCGGTGGACAACACCAGCGTTACTGCGAGCAGCACTCGAAATGTTCTTCTCATGATACTTCTCCTTGAGGGCATTCCGTTTCGGGAGGTTTAGCAGTAGTTGGATGCTTTTGCAAGCGGGAGAGACTATTGAGTTTATTCGGCTTTGAAGACTCTGATCAAGTAGTAATAAGAGGGGAACAGGAGAAGTGCTCCGGCGGCAAGGGCGGCGAGTAATAATTGGAGTGTGATCTGTGGGGCGGCGGCTGAGGTGATGGTGATGTCTGGTTCGATCAGATTCGGATATTGAGCAAGGGCCCAGCCGAGAAGAATCAACGTGACTTG
>DATNJO010000916.1:0-4680 GCA_035603895.1 Pyrinomonadaceae bacterium | reverse complement strand
CTGAACGTGGACCATCTTGATCGGCTTGACGTGACCGGTTTCGACGTCCACTTCAACTTCCGCGAAACAAACGCCATGAATGCCGCGCGTCTGCAAATCATCGCGCCACTCGCCGTGCGACGTGACACCAGCAGCCGGAAGCGCCGCGCACGCCTGTTTCCACGCGAGCGCCTGGCCTTTGGCGTTGACCTTTCCATCCGCAAACGTGACTTCTTCCGGTTTCGGATTACCGAGCAACGGCGCAACACGCTCAGCGAACATCATCCGCGCTTTGATCGCCGCGTCTTTCACTGACGGCGCGAGCGACGCTGCGGTAGTCGATCCACCGGAAGGATTCGCGGAGCCGAGTTTTGAGCTACCAATTTGTTCTTTGACGTCGGTAATTCCGAGACCAAATTCTTCGGCGACAATCGCACGCGTGAATGTGCGGGTTCCGGTGCCGAGGTCTTGCGTTCCAACTGCCACCAGCACCGAACCGTCACGCGCGATCGTGACGTCGACTTTGCACTGATTGTTACCGCCGCCGCCCCATGTGCCGACCGCGCAACCCATGCCGCGTTTCAATGGACCGGGATTGCCGCCCGCGACCGGATTCCTTCTCGACCAGCCAATCTCTTTCGCGCCGCGATCCAACTGGCGGTGATAGACCTCGTCGCGCAAGTTCTTTTTGCGAAACGCGACCGGGTCCATCTTGATCTTGTAGGCGAGTTCGTCGACCAATGATTCAACTGCAAAGGACGCCTGCGGATGACCGGGCGCACGCATCGCGATCGCTGAATCTTCGTTGGTGTGCAACGCGTAGATTTCACGATAAGTATCGCCCATGCGATAAATGTAAGGCTGACCGGCCTGCGATCCCTGGCCGATGCCGCCGAGCCGATACTGTTTCGCTTGCAGCGCGACGATCGTGCCGTCGTTCTTCACGCCGGCTTTCAATTTCTGCCACGAGCCCGAACGATTCCCGGCCATCACAAACTCGTCGTAACGCGTCAGCATCAACTTCACTGGTGCTTTCGCTTCTTTCGAGAGCCGGCACGCAAACATCCCCTCAGTGCCGATGCCAAACTTCGATCCAAACCCGCCGCCCATGTGCTCGACTCGAGCTTCGACCGCGCTCTGTTCGAGTCCCAACTCTTTCGCCGCGTCGGCAGGGACCGTGAACGTTCCCTGAGTCGAGGCGTAGATCGTGGCGCTGTTACCACCGCGATAGTCGACGACCATACCGTGTGTTTCGAGACACGCGTGATGAATACGCGGCGTGATGTACTCGGCCTCGACGATAGCGTCGGCGGTCGCGAAAGCAGCTTCAGCCTTGGCGGGATCGCCGTTCTTCGCTTTTTCCTGGACGTTAGCCTCTTTCGGATCGTCGATGATCTTCGGCGCGTCGGGTCGCATCGCAGCCTCGGCATTGACCGCGTGCGGCAACACTTCGTATGTGACTTTGATCTCGCGCAGTGCGTCGCCCGCGATCTCAGGCGTGACTGCGGCGACAGCCACAACCGGAGCCCCCGCGAATCTCAGTTCGGTCAACGGCGCCGGTACGATCGCCTTCACTCCCGGAATCTTCGACGCGGCTTCAGTGTCGAGTTTCGTAACGCGCGCGTGGCCGTGCGGGCAGCGAAGAATGCGGCCATAGAGCATGCCGGGCAAACGCTGGTCGTAGGTGTAACGCGCGGCGCCCGCGGCTTTCAGGGGTCCATCAACGCGCGTGATCCGGTGATTGAGCAATGTGTGCTTGTCGTTCGGACCCCAGCCTGGTCCACTGTCTGCGTCGACTTCGATCTCGACCATCTGTTCGACGCCGTTAACAACGCGGGGAACGCGAATTTTCTTTTTCGGTTTAGGGGAAGGCGATGGTTGTGGTTGTTGTGGCATGGTCTTTCCTCAAACCTGCGACGACGATGAAGAAGAAGATTTGGCTGCCGCGAGTGCTGCTTCAAACACTCGCGGATATGTGCCGCAGCGGCAGAAGTTTCCTTTGCACGCTTCGCGAACTTCTTCGAGCGACGGATTCGGGTTCTTCTTTAGATAAGCGGAGATGGTGGTCACGAATCCCGGTGTGCAGAAGCCGCACATCAGCGCATCGTGTTCGACAAACGCAGCCTGCACGGAATTTGGTTTTTCAGGCGAACCAAGTCCCTCGACCGTCGTGATCTTTTTGCTCGTCGCGTCAACCGCGAGCACGAGACAGGAGTAGACGGGCTTGCCGTCGAGCAGCACGGTGCATGCACCGCAGGTACCGACGTCGCACACGAGTTTGGGTCCGGTGACCGCAGGCTCGAGATGATTGCGCAACGCGTTCAGCAACGTCGTGCGCGGCTCGACTTCCACGTTTCGTGGTTGACCGTTCACCTGCAAAGTGATCTTCTTCGTCGCGCCGGAAACCGCCTGCGACGTGCTCTGCGGTTCTTTCGCTTCGGTCTTTTCCTGCCACAGATGATCGGCAATGGCCGCGCCTGCTCCGGCGACACCTACGCCTTTCAGAAACTTGCGCCGGCTCGGATTATGTTCTTCATCACGAGACTTTTTCATTGTGCTCTCCTGAAATCGTGGTTGGGACAAATAAGTTAACACAAGTACAATCACTACTCGAATGCATCCAAACACACTCCGCACCAAACTCTCGGGTGTGATCGCATTTCCGATTACGCCTTTCAAAGACGACCTCGCGCTCGATCTACCTGGCTTGCATCAAAATTTGAACAAGCTGCTCGAGTACCCGATCTCGGCGCTCGTCGCTGCCGGTGGCACTGGCGAGATTTATTCGTTGACGCAAGCGGAGTATTTGCGCGTGATCGAACTGACCGCGCTCGCGGTTGAGGATCGCGTTCCGGTCATCGCAGGTGTCGGTTTTGGGCAACGGCTCGCGATCGAGATGGCTCAGGCTGCCGAGAAGGCCGGCGCCGACGGCGTTCTCGTGTTCCCGCCTTACTATCAGCAGGCGGATGACGAGGGTTTGTTTGAGTACTACCGCTCGATTGCCGCGGCAACGCGTCTTGGAATGATCATTTACAGCCGCGATTGGATCAGGTTTAGTCCGGCGATGGTTGAACGATTAACGAGCATACAAAACCTTGTCGGGTGGAAAGACGGACAAGGCGACATTCGCCAGCTTCAATCGATCATACATCACGTCGGCGAACGTCTGGTTTGGATCGGTGGTGCCGGCGACGACCTGGTTGGCGCGTACTACAGCACCGGAATACGCACCTTTAGTTCGAGCATTGCCACGGTTGCGCCCGCATTGTCACTCAAGCTGCACGAGCTTGCGGCGGCAGGCGACGGCGAGGCGCTGGCGGAGTTGTTGGAAACTTGCGTGATACCGCTTTACGCGCTTCGTTCGCGCCGCAGAGGTTATGAGGTGTCGGCAATGAAGGCGCTGATGGACATGATCGGTATGAATGGTGGGCCGGTCAGACCGCCACTCGTAAACGTCACGCCGGAAGAGTTGGACGAACTCCGCGTTATCCTCGGTCACTGGGAAAAGTTTTTGTAAGGCGCGAAGATGCTCTTCTCGGTGCCTCGGCGCCTCTGTGGTTCAATGATGCTTAGAAAGAGTAACCACAGAGACACAGAGACACAGAGAAGAAGATGAGCAACACGATGAAAGCGAGTGTGTTATGCGACGTGCGGCGGCTCGAAGTGCGCGACGTTCCGTGTCCGGTCATCTCGCCTTACGAAGTGTTGGTGAAAACGACGGCGGTCGGACTCTGCGGCACCGACGTTCACATCTTCGCGGGTCACGCAAATTACAACACCAACGAACTCGATCAACCGATCCCGCTTACCGTCCAGCCGCAGATTCTCGGACACGAGATCTCGGGCGTGGTCGAAGAAGTCGGGAGTGCGATCGAGGATCTCGCTCCGGGCGACCGCGTCGTGATCGATCAGGGTTTGAACTGCGTCAGCCGCCGGCGCGAGGTTCTGTGTGAATACTGCGCGAGCGGAAATTCTCATCAATGTGAGTTCTATCGCGAACACGGCATCACCGGCTTGCCCGGCGGGCTCGCGGAGTTTATTGCCGTGCCCGCGGTGAACGCCATCAAGATCGCGGCGCCGATAGAACCCGCGGCGGCGGCGCTGGTCGAACCGTTGGGTTGCATCATTCACTCGTCAAACACGGTTGCGAAAACCCGCACGCGCCACGTTATTAACGCGGCCACTGCGGATGCGCGTGTTCGCAGCGTGTTAATATGCGGCGCTGGTCCCGCAGGATTGCTGTTCACTCAATACTTACGAAACGTGCTTGGCTACGAAGGTCTTCTGATCGTCAGCGATCCAAATGACAGCAAACGAACACTGGCGAAAAATTTTGGAGCTAATGAGGCGATAGATGTTGGTGAGGATGTAGTTGAAGTTGTGCGGGAGTATACCGGTGGCAAAGGCGTCGAGTATCTGATCGAAGCTTCCGGTTCCGGCGAAGTCTTTCGTAGCATTCCGGGTTTGATTTGCAAGCAGGCGACGGTGCTGCTTTACGGGCACGGTCATTCGGGCGCGGACGTGAGCGTGCTTGGCGGCATACTTTTCAAAGAACCGGCGCTTGTGAGTTCCGCGGGCGCGTCGGGTGGTTTTGAAGCGGATGGGCGTCCCGCAGTTTACAGGTGCGCATTGAGCTTGATCGAAGGTAAACAGATCGACGTTGGTCCGCTAATTACTCATCGTTACAAAACGCTGGGCGAA
>DATNJO010000915.1:0-2054 GCA_035603895.1 Pyrinomonadaceae bacterium | reverse complement strand
CCCAAACCCGAGGCCGCCGCGGTTTCCTCGCGCGCAATCAAAGAGTTTCTTGACGCGGATCAGCAAATTGAGGAAGTGCGCCTGGTGTTCTTTCACGACGCCGATGCGCGGGTGTTTCTTAAGCACCACAAATTCGAGTAGACTCTTCGGTTTTGTGACCATGCATATTTGAGGCAATTACATTACACGGATGATTGAAACGACTGAAATCGAAAAGAGAGCGGCGCAGCAGCAGAAACTGCCTGCGCCGCTCGCGCCACTGGAGCGGCTGGCCTGGAATTACTGGTGGAGTTGGGCCGCGGACGGCGCCGGGGTCTTTCGCGATCTCGATCCAGAGATCTGGGAAGAGTGTGAGCAGAACCCGCGACAACTGCTGGCGAAGACGTCAGCGTACCGTTTGGCGGAAGCAGCTACCGATCCTGTGTATCTCGAACGCGTGCGTCGCCTGGATCAGAGTTTTCAATCGTACATGGCTTCCGGGACTGGTTGGACCATCAACGATCTGAAGATCACACCGGAACGTCCGGTTGCTTATTTTTGTGCAGAGTTTGGCGTGCACAATTCGTTGCCGCTCTATTCCGGTGGGTTGGGCATACTCGCTGGAGATCATCTCAAGTCAGCCAGCGATCTTCGTTTGCCGCTCGTCGCCGTGGGTTTGCTTTACCGGTATGGATACTTTCGCCAGCGTTTGCGTAACGATGGTTGGCAGGAAGAACAATATCGGGAAACGTTCCCTAACGACCTGCCGATAACGCAAATCAAGAACGACGATGGAACGCCGATGCGGATCGAAGTCGCGATTCGCGAGCGCAACGTCTTGGCCCAAGTCTGGCGCGCGGATGTCGGGACAGTTCAACTTTACTTGCTCGACACGAATATTCCGGAGAACGTTGAGACGGATCGTTGGGTCACCGGACATCTTTACGGTGGCGATCGCGAGACGCGCATCGTGCAGGAGATGTTGCTGGGGATCGGTGGCGTTCGTTTGCTGCGTATGCTGGGAGTAACGCCGTACGTTTATCACTTGAACGAAGGTCATTCTGCTTTTCTCACGCTCGAGCTCGCGCGCGAGGTTATCCAGAAACAGCAGGTGAAGATGGCGGACGCGATCCAGATCGTGAGGCAGCAGTGTGTGTTCACGACGCACACGCCGGTAGCGGCGGGAAATGATGAGTTTGATGCGTCGCTGGTGATGCGTGCGTTTGGCAGTGAATATGCGAAAGAGCTTGGTTTGAGTGAGGAGGAGTTTCTCGCGCTCGGCCGTATTGATGCGACGAATAAAACCGATCGTTACGGATTGACGCCGCTCGCGATTCGTATGTGTCGCTCGACGAATGGTGTGAGTTTGAAACACGGCGAGGTATCGCGTGCGCTGTGGCAGAAGCTTTGGCCGGAAAAGAAGGTCGAAGATGTGCCGATCAGTTACGTCACTAATGGCGTGCATGCGCCGACGTGGGTTTCGCCGTTGTTGCGTTATTTGTTTGAGAAGTACATCGGACAGGATTGGGAAAAAGAGCTGCGTGATTCGCAGGCGTGGAGTGAAGCGGTGACGCGCGTTTCCGATGAAGAACTCTGGATTGCGCATTCGATGTTGAAGGAACGGCTCATCGCTTTTGTTCGACATCGCACGACTCAGTCGCGTCTCGCGGCGGGTGAAAAGGCTGACTACATTGAAGCCGCGAAGACGATGTTTGATTCAGACGCGCTGACGATTGGTTTCGCGCGGCGCGTTGCGGGTTACAAACGTTGGAATCTGTTGCTGTCGGACCAGCAGCGTCTGTTGCGGTTGATTAATAACGAAGAGCGTCCGGTGCAGTTTGTGTTTGCGGGCAAGGCGCATCCGCAGGACGAGGGATCGAAGCTCGTGCTACAGCAGTTGGCGCTGTGGAAGTATGACAAGGCTGTAAGGCATCGGGCGGTTTTTCTCGAAGACTACGATCAGGAGATCGCACGGCAGTTGGTCCAGTCAGTGGATGTTTGGCTCAACGTGCCGCGCCGGCCGCAGGAGGCGTCGGGGACGAGCGGCGAAAAGGTGGCGATGAACGGCGGGGTCA
>DATNJO010000914.1:0-11206 GCA_035603895.1 Pyrinomonadaceae bacterium | reverse complement strand
TTGAGAATATGCGTGGGAGTACCGATTAATCACTGTTAATCTAAGCCAAAAATATCTACTGAGTCCATTAGTTTTTGTCCAACAGACCGCTGAATCTGGCCTTAAGCGAGTCCGCGGAGCTTTTTGATCTCTTCAGTGAGGACTGGAACGGCTTCGAAAAGATCTCCGACGATGCCGTAATCGGCGATGTCGAAGATGGGGGCTTCGGGGTCTTTGTTGATTGCTACGATGGTGCCGGAGTTTTTCATGCCGACGAGGTGCTGAATCGCGCCGGAGATTCCCAACGCAACGTAAAGTTTCGGCGCCACGGTTTGGCCCGACGATCCGATTTGACGATCGATCGGTAACCACTCGGCGTCGCAAATGGGACGTGAAGCAGCGATGTCGCCGCCAAGTGCTTCGGCAAGCTTCTCAGCCAGCGCGAGGTTCTCTTTGCTCTTGATGCCACGGCCAACCGCGACGATCACGTCAGCCTTGGTGAGATCCACCGCCTGCTTTGCTTCCTGGAACGGCGGCTCGGGCTTCATGCGTACGTCGCCAATCTCAACAGCAACGTTTTCGACCGCCGCGCCGCTTCCCTTCTTTGCCTGATCCGGTCGATAAGCACCTGTTTGGAATGTCGCAAACACAGGCGCTTCGCCATCCGAAACAACATCGGCATCGAGCTTGCCGAGAAAAATCCTTCGGGTAAATCCGATCTTGCCGCCTTCGACTCGCGCGCGAATGCAGTCGCTAATCATCCCTTTCGTGAAACGAGCCGCGAGCTTCGGCCCGAAGTCACGAACCTGATAGGTGTGCGTCAGGAAAACAAACTGCGGATCGAGTTGCTTGACGATCTGCTCGAAACCGTCGGCGTAAGCATCGGGCGTGTAGTCCGCTAGCTTCTCATTAGTCGCGCAGATCACTTTCGCAACATCGTACGCCGCAAGCTCCTGCGCCAAACCACTAACCTCGTTGCCCAACACGACAGCCGTCACCGGCTGTTGCAGCTCCGATCCCAACGTCTGCCCGGCAACGATCGCTTCAATGGAACTCTTGTTGACGACGCCGCCTTTGTGTTCGATAAAAACCAGTATGCCGTTACTCATCAGTGTTCGTTTATGTAAATTCCGTGACTAAAAAATTCGCGCTTCAGTGTGTAGTTTCTGCGCCAACTCAGCGGCGCCCGCTTTCGCATCGTTGTTGCCGAGCAGTTGCGTCTGCTTCATCTTCTGCGGCAGGTAAACTTTCTCAACGCGCTGATGCGACGGACGGCCGACGACGTCCGCTGAAGGCGTCACTTCTTTGATTTCCTTCTTCTTCGCCGCCATGATTCCCTTCAACGTCGCATAACGAATCTGGCTGATGCCCGACTGGATGGTCAACAAAGCCGGCAACGGCATTTCGTACCACTGGTACCAACCGCTTTCGAGCTCACGCTTCACGCGGAGTTTGTCAGCCGCGGCGTCGAGCTCGATGACAATCGTAGCGTGCGGCAGGCCGAGTAACTCAGCCATGATCACACCCGTCTGACCGTAACCGTGATCGTCAGACTGAAGACCAGTCATCACGAGATCGGGTTTCTCGTCGCGCACTGCATCGGCAAGCACCGTGGCGGCGGCGAACGGCGAAAGGTGTGTGAGATTGTCGCCGACAACGTGAATCGCACGATCCGCACCACGCGCGAGTGCGTCCTTGATGACGCTCTTCACACGCTGCGGTCCCATCGAACAAACAACCACCTCGCCCCCAAGCTTCTCGCGCACGCGCAACGCTTCTTCCAGCGCGTAACCGTCTGACTCGCTCACCTCAAAGGACAGATCGCCCTCTTCGATCCAGGTGGCGTCCTTGTTAATCCGCAGGATCGCGTCCTTGTTCGCGACCTGCTTCATCATCACTACGATTTTCATCTATTCCTCATACCTCTTGAACAACAACGCCGCGTTCGTGCCGCCAAAACCAAAACTGTTCGAAAGCACGTAATCGACATGCGCTTCACGCGGTTCGTTTGGCACGTAATCAAGATCGCATTCCGGATCGGGATTGAAGTAGTTGATCGTCGGCGGCAGCACGTTGCGGCTGAGGACCAACGCCGAGAAGATGCCTTCAATTCCGCCCGCTGCGCCAAGCAAGTGGCCCGTCATCGACTTCGTCGAACTCACGGCGAGCTTGTAAGCATGCTCGCCAAAGGTGTCTTTGATCGCACGCGTTTCAAACTTGTCGTTGTACGGCGTCGAAGTGCCATGCGCGTTGATGTAACCGACCTGTTCCGGTTTCACGCCCGCGTCTTTCAACGTTCGCTGCATAACGCGCCGCGCGCCCGAACCCGTTTCGTCCGGCATCGTCAGGTGAAACGCGTCCGCGCACGCTCCGTAACCAACAACCTCGGCATAAATCTTCGCGCCACGCTTCTTCGCCGTCTCGAGCTCTTCGAGAATCATGATCCCGGCGCCTTCACCGATCACGAAGCCGTCGCGATCTCTTTCAAACGGACGCGACGCGTGCAACGGATCTTCGTTATTCGTCGAAAGCGCGCGCATCGCGGAAAAGCCCGCCACGCTCATCGGCGTGATTGCAGATTCCGCGCCGCCGCAGATCATCACGTCCGCATCGCCGCGTTGAATGATCTTGAAACTGTCGCCGATTGCATGCGCGCCCGCGGAGCAGGCGGTAGCCGTCGCCGAGTTTGGTCCTTTGGCGCCGAAGCGAATCGACACCTGGCCCGCGGCGAGATTCACAATCGCGGAGACGATGAAGAACGGTGAAACGCGATCTGGTCCATCGTCGAGCAGTTTTGAGTGCTCGCGTTCAATGGCCCAGAAGTCGCCGATGCCGCTGCTGATGTAGGTACCGGCATTTTCCGCTATCTCCGCCGGAAACTTGCCTTCGGGCGTGAGCTGGATGCCGCTATCTGCCATCGCTTCAATCGATGCCACAACTGCATAATGAATAAAGGCGCCCATCTTGCGCGCCTCTTTCTTGGCAATGAATGTCAGCGGGTCGAAATTTTTTACTTCGCAGGCAAACTTTACTGAGAACCTCTCAGCGTCGAATTTTTTGATGTAGTCCGCGCCGCTGCGACTGTTCATCAGCGCGGTCCACGTGTCTTCGACAGTATTGCCAACAGGTGTCACGAGGCCGAGGCCTGTAATCACGACACGACGGGTCAAGTCAAAACTCCTTTGGTCATTGCCGGTGCGTTATTGCCGATTTTCGATTTTCGATTGCCAATTGTTTTGTTTTCAAATCGGCAATCGTCAATTGGCAATCGACAATGGGCAATTATTTCTTGTGCTGGTCGATGTAGTTATAGGCGTCCCGTACGCTTTGGATCTTCTCGGCGTCTTCGTCAGGGATCTCAATGCCAAACTCCTCTTCAAAACGCATCACGAGTTCCACCGTGTCCAGCGAGTCGGCGCCGAGGTCGTCGATAAATCTGGCATTTGGCGTGACCTCGTTTTCATCGACACCAAGCTCGTCGACGATAATCTGCTTTACCTTATTCTCGATCTCTTGATCGGGCATCGTGTTTGCTCCTCTTGTGAGTTAATTAGACTAATTCATCTCTGACAGCAAGCGTAGCTACTGTCGCTTCCAAACTTGCTGCGTCTTCCACGTTAAGACATTTAATGTCACGATTCGTTTGCCGCATCAGTCCCGACAACACTTTGCCGGGTCCGATTTCAATAACTGTTTGGACATTTTGTCCCACTAACAACTGCATCGACTCCAGCCAGCGAACCGGCGCCGAAACCTGCCGCAACAGCGCATCACGTAACTCATCCGGCGCGGTCGTAACGCGCGCATCGACGTTTGTCACTACCGGCACTGCGGGCGCGTTGAACGTCAAACGCTCAAGATGACCCGAGAGTTTCTCCTGTGCCGGACGCATCAATGCACAATGAAACGGCGCGCTCACGTTTAACTTGATCACGCGCTTCGCAACGCCCTTCAATAACTCGATCGCGCGGTCAACAGCTTCAGTGTTTCCAGCGATTACGACCTGGCTCGGCGAATTTGAATTCGCAACGCTACAAACTTGATCCCCACTCGCCTCATGACAAGCGTTTTCGATCGCGCTCAACTCGCCGCCAATCACCGCAGCCATCGCGCCAGTGCCAACCGGAACCGCCTGCTGCATGTATTGCCCGCGCGCACGCACAGTCTTTACTGCATCCGCCAAATCGATCACGCCCGCTGCCACCAACGCAGAATATTCACCAAGACTGTGTCCAGCAACAAACGATGGCTCCGGCAATCCACTTTCACGCGCCGCGCGAAATGCCGCCACGGATGTCGTCAAAATCGCCGGCTGCGTGTTCTCAGTTAGTTGCAATTCTTCCGCCGGGCCTTCAAAACAAAGCCGCGAGATCGCAAAGCCTAACGCGTCGTCAGCTTCTTCAAAGACCTGTCGCGCAACCGGAAACTTCTCGGCTAACTCTTTTCCCATTCCCGGCGCCTGCGACCCCTGCCCGGGAAACAACATTGCCAATTGCCAATTGCCGATTGCCGATTTCTCCTTGTCCACGCTTCCGCTAGTTCCGTTTCAAGTTAACGCAGCCAAAAACCAAATCGGCAATCGGCAATTGAAAATCGACAATGCCCTTACCATCGCATCAACACCGCACCCCAGGTTACGCCGCCACCAAACGATGCCATCAACACCAAGTCGCCTTCCTTGATCCTCCCACCTTCAACACATTCATCGAGCGCGATCGGAATCGACGCTGACGACGTGTTGCCATGTACCGCGATGTTTGAATAAACGTTCGACAGATCGACGTTCAAACGATCGGCAACAGCTTCAGTGATGCGTTGATTAGCCTGGTGCGGAATGAAAAGATCGATCTCGTCTGATTTCTTGCCGGCCCTTTCGAGCACATCGCGCGAGATCTCGGTCATGGAACGAACCGCGACTTTGAACAGTTCGTTGCCCCTCATTTTGAAGAAGTGATCGCCAGCCGCGAGTGTATCCGCCGTGGGCTTCTTGCGCGTGCCGCCGCCCGGCGAGAAAAGCTGTTCCTCGTAACGCCCGTCAGACTTGATCTTGCTCGCGAGAATACCGCGATTACCTTCGACTGGTCCCAACACTGCCGCGCCAGCGCCATCACCAAACAGCACACACGTTTGCCGATCTGTGTAATCGACGTATTGCGTCAGTATCTCCGCGCCGACTACAACCGCATGTTTCACTTGTCCCGTGCGAATCATCGAATCGGCAAGCGAAACGCCGTACAGGAAACCGGAACAGGCAGCGACCACGTCCATGGCCGCGGCGTTATTGGCGCCGAGTTCGGCTTGAACGATGCAACCTGTCGAAGGAAGTATTTGATCCGGTGTGACTGTAGCGCAAATAAGCAGGTCGATATCGGATGGATCGAGACGCGCGCGTTCTATCGCCTGCCGCGCGGCGCGCACTGCGAATAATGACGTGTATTCATCGGCCGCGGCTTTGCGACGCTGTTTGATTCCGGTTCGCGTCGTGATCCACTCGTCCGAAGTCTCAACGATCTTCGCAAGATCGGCATTTGTCAGAATACCTTCGGGGTACGAGTGGCCCGTGCCCAGAATTCCAGCGCGTTGGTTCACCATTAATTCCTCAGAATACTACAGTAAGCCACGGATCACACGGACACACACAGACCGGAATCGGTGGTTGTCTGTGACATCTGTGGCTGATTCTTGATTCCCTCTGCGATACGCTCGCTAGTGCGATGTTCGGAAAACTCTTTAACACTCCTGATAGCGTTGCGAATTGCGCGGGCGTTCGAACGTCCATGCCCGATCACTACGATACGTCTGACACCCAACAGTGGCGCCCCGCCATACTCTGTATAGTCGAGACGCTTCTTAATACTTCGAAAAGCCGGTTTCGCGAGCACGGCGCCTGCTTTCGTCACCGCTGTTGCGGTTAACTCACGCTTCAACATCGAAAGCATCGCCTCGGTCAAACCCTCCGACAGTTTCAACATCACGTTTCCGGTGAAACCATCGGTAACGATCACGTCCACTTCACCCGAAAAAACGTCGCGGCCTTCGACGTTGCCGACAAAGTTGATATCGCTCAACTCTTTGAGCAGCGGGAACGCTTCTTTCGTCAGGTCGTTTCCCTTCGCTTCTTCCTCGCCAATACTCATCAACCCGACGGTTGGCTTTACTGTGCCGAGCACCGAACGCGAGTAAGCATCGCCCATGATCGCAAACTGTGCGAGATGATGCGGTTTGCACTCGGAATTCGCACCAACGTCGAGCAACAGTGTCGGCTTGCCCGCTTTCGTCGGAATCATCGCTGCGAGTGCTGGACGGTCCACGCCCGGAATCGCGCCGATCACCATCTTCGCTGTCGCCATTGCCGCGCCGGTGTTTCCCGCGGAAACAAAACCATCGCCACGGCCTTCGCTGACCAGCTTCGAACCGATTCTCAAAGAACTCTTCTTCTTGCGCCTGACTGAAGTCGCAACCGGATCGTCCATCGCGATCACTTCAGCCGCGTCAACAAATTCAATACCGCGGTCGCCGTCGCCGCGCCAACCGCAGCGTCTCAGTTCCGGTTCAACCTTGTGGGCCTGGCCCACGAGAATTACCTTAACGCCAAAATCGCGGGTCGCAGCCAACGCACCATCAATCTCCACGTGCGGCGCATGGTCACTTCCCATTGCGTCGAGAACGACTTTACCCGTCAGCGGGTCCGCATTCTGCGACTGAGTTCGCACTGGCGTTTCAGTTTTAGGTTTCTTCTACTTGCACCACCTGGCGGCCGTTGTAATAGCCGCATTTGGGACAAACACGATGGGGCATGCGGGGTTCGCGGCAGTTCGGACAAAGGGTGGTCTGCGGCACACGCAACGCATCGTGCGCGCGCCGTTTGTCGCGACGAGCTTTGGAATGTCGCCGTTTCGGATTTGGCATAATTACTCCTGCTAAATTGTTAAATGGTAAGTGGTCAATGGTAACTCATGGGTTACCACTCACTACTTACCACTGGTTAGGTTCTTCAGTGCTGCCCAACGCGGATCGACCTGTTTGGATTCACACTCGCAGTCGCCCGTGTTTTTGTCGATGCCGCAGACAGGACAGATTCCCTTGCAGTCAGGCTGGCACAGCATTCGTGTCGGAACTGCCAGCAAGATCTGCTCTTTTACGATCTCGTCGACGTCGATTGTTTCGCCGTCGAAGACGGAAACTGACATTACTTCGTCAGTCAGTTCCGCGGCGGCGCTGGATTCGTACTCCGCGCCGGTGATGTATTGCAAGTCGAAGTCGGCTTTAACCGGGATTTCGATCAGTTTTAGACAACGATCGCACTCGACCTGGGCGCGAGTTTCGATGTGTCCGTTGACAAAGACCTCGACTCCGGCGAGCCGCACTTTTCCTTCGACCGAAACAGGTTCGACGAGGCTTACGCGCTCATCAAACGAGCCCAATCCATCAGGCTGGTACACGTAAGCAACATCAGCTCGCCCATGCTCAAGTTTTACCAGCTCAATCCGCATCACACTCGGCACAGCCACGAATAGCAGTTTTGGGGGCTATGCGCACAAAGGGGCCATTATAGCGTCGCTTGCGGCTCTGTCAACGCGAGCCATAGCCGCAAAAAGGCACAAAAAGCACAAAAGCAGGCGGTCTTGTGTGTTTTGTGCCTCTTTGTGGCCGAATGTTCTAATGCGACTGTGGCGGCGGGCTGACCTCGAAGGCCCGCAGGGCGTCGTCGCGCAACAGGTCCGCAAGGCGCTTGTCGGCGCCGGCCATTAGCCGCAACAGACCTGATTTCGCCGTTTGGAACAATGGAACGGCCGGTGTCGCACGCTGGCCGGCTCGCTTCAACGCCTCCTGCGCTAGCTCCGTTCGTCCGGTTCGCTCGTATGTTTGCGCCAACAGATAAAACGCTTCCGCGTAACTCTCATCCATCTGCACGGCTTTGCGCAGGTGCCTGACGGCCAGATCGTCGCGGTTCAACTCGTAATACAAACACCCCAACACATAATGCGCTTCCGGCGAAGGCCGCGCGGTCAACGCCCGCTTGAACTCACCAATCGCGGCGCGCCAGTTCTTCTCGTTTACAAACAACCAGCCCAAACCATAATGCCCGGCAAAAGACGAACCACCCTGCCGCATCGCTTTGCGCAAAAGATCCTTCGCCTGTTCGACTTCACCATCATCTGCGCACACCAACCCAAGCAACAACGAAACCCGGACGTCATCAGGTAGCGCTTCGTGCGCCCGCATCAGATATGTTCGCGCGCGTTTACTTTTGCCGCGACGGAAATAGTGCTCGCCGATGAAAAGGTTCAACGCGGCGTTCTCGTCTGAAATCTCAGCAGCGCGCTGGAGTTTGGTGATCCCCTCCTGCACCTGCTTGTCTTCGATCAGCAGAAAACCCTCGTTTATCAACTCTTCAAAAACCGGCCGGTCCATCGCGTGCGCGTGGGCCAGAATCCGCAAACGCAACTCGTCGCGATGAACGCTTTCTTCCTGTTCGAGCGCATCGCGCTCGCAGCGTTCACTCCACATCTTCTCCAGTCGATCAGACTGCACGACGCCATCTTCTTCCAGGAGCGAGATCAGCGCCCTCGTCAGCGAACGATCGAAATAAGCGTTCTGCGCGTAACGCAGCAGCAGGTCCAGACTGCGTTCCAAACGTTCCGCTAGTCGAGCGGTCCGGTTTTCCGCCGCGGAAATACGCTCGAGCAGGTGTTCGTCAGTGGAAAGCGCTGTGGTCCCGGACTCGAATCGCGACGAAGTGGGTTCGACGATAATCATCAATCGCGTCCCACAACGGGAACAGAACTCCTGTCCCAGCGGATTCCCAGCCAGGCATTTTTGACAATAGTGAGAGATGTTAGGGGCCATCTTTAGTGTGTAGCTTTAATACTCGTAAAACCCGCGGCCGCTTTTCCGCCCGAGCCAACCAGCGTCCACGTAACGCTTCAGCAACGGGCATGGTCTGTATTTTGGATCTCCGAGCCCCTCGTATAACACATTCATGATGGCGAGGCATACATCCAGACCGATGAAATCCGCCAGCGTCAGCGGTCCCATCGGGTGGTTCATTCCGAGTTTCATTATGCCGTCGATACTTTCGCGCGTCGCTACGCTCTCGTACAGAGTGAAGATCGCCTCGTTGATCATGGGCATCAGCACGCGATTTGACACAAAACCGGGCGAATCCTGACAGTCGAGCGGGATTTTGTCCAACTTTTCCGACAGCGCGCGAACGCGTTCGTAAGTTTCGTCCGACGTGGCCATGCCGCGAATCACTTCGACGAGTTTCATCACCGGCACGGGGTTCATGAAGTGCATGCCGACGACTTTGTCCGGTCGATTCGTGGCTGCGCCAAGTTTTGTGATCGAAATCGAAGACGTGTTCGAAGCAAGTATCGCATCAGGCGGTGTGATCCGGTCGAGCGCCTTGAATACTTCGGTTTTTATCGCGAGGTTCTCGGTTACCGCTTCAACCACAAACGAGGCTTCACTAAAAAGGGAAAAATCCGTGCTCGTGCGAATCCTGCCAACGATTCGCTGCTTTTCATCGGCGGAGATTCTTTCCTTGTCGACGTCACGCTGGAGACTTTTCCCGATAGCAGCAAGGCCACGTTCAATAAACTCATCTCGGACATCCTGCAAAATCACATCGTAACCAGCGCGAGCCGCGACCTGCGCAATTCCATTGCCCATCGTGCCCGCACCAACTACACCAATCACTTCACTCAAACTCTTTCTCCTTTGACAGGATTAACAAGGTTCACAAGATTACTCAAAAAGGTCGTCGTCTCACCTTCCCTACAAAACCATCTTGTCAATTCTGTAATCCTGTCTAACGTTCAACTGCCAACGCCACTGCATTGCCACCGCCGAGGCACAGCGCCACTACCGCACGATGCGCGTCGCGTCGCTTCAACTCGTAAAGAACCGTGGTCAACAAACGCGAACCCGATTGTCCGATCGCATGGCCCAACGCCACCGCGCCACCATTCACATTCACCTTTTCCGGATCGAGCCCGAGTTCTCTCGTGACCGCAACCGCTGCCACTGAAAAAGCTTCATTCAACTCAAACAGATCGACTTCACTCGCAGACCATCCAGTCTTCTTGAACAACTTCCGCACAGCCTCGACCGGCGCCATCATTACCAACCGCGGCTCAACTCCCGCTGTCGCCTGGCCCACAATCCGCGCCATCGGCTCGACCCCAAGCTCACGCGCACGTCGCAGCGAAGTCACCACCAACGCCGACGCGCCGTCATTCACACTCGGCGCATTTCCGGCTGTTACAGTCCCCTCTTTCTTAAACGCCGGCTTCAACTTTCCAAGCCCTTCGACCGAGGTGTCTTCACGCACCGTCTCGTCAGTATCGAAAACAACAGCCGCGCCCTTTCTCTGCGGAATCTCCACCGCCACGATCTCATCTTTAAACCTATCCGCTTTGATCGCCGCCGCGGCCTTGCGATGCGAGTTCGTCGCAAACTCGTCCTGCTCCGCTCGACCGATCCTGTATTCATCGGCAACAACTTCGCCCGTGCAGCCCATGTGGTAATTCTCAAACGCGCACCACAGCCCGTCGTTGATCATCGAATCGACCAGTTCGCCATTGCCCAAGCGGTAACCCTCGCGCGCTTTCGGAATCAGGTACGGTGCGTTGCTCATCGACTCCATACCACCCGCAACCACGATCTCGGTGTCGCCGAGTTGAACACCTTGCGCGGCCATCATCACGGCTTTCAAACCCGATCCACAGACCTTGTTAACTGTGACTGCGGAAACCGTGTTTGGCAGTCCACCATTCAGTGCCGCCTGCCGTGCAGGGTTCTGGCCCAGGCCCGCCTGGATCACGCAGCCCATAATCACTTCATCGACATCTTCAGGCTTCACGCCCGCGCGTTTGACCGCTTCGCGCACCACAATCGAGCCAAGCTGCGGCGCTGAAAACCCCTTCAGCGACCCGAGAAATTTTCCGACAGGCGTGCGCGCCGCGCTGATAATTACCGCTTCGTTCAGTTCCGGCATTTCAAACTCCCTTATGTTAGACTTGCTCCGATATTAGACTTTCTTTCGCTATTCATAAAGCATGCAAGCACTCATTCTGGCCGGGGGTAAAGGTACGCGCCTTCGCCCGTTAACCGTTTACACACCAAAACCAATCGTTCCCATCTGCAATCGTCCGTTTCTGCTTTACCAGATCGATACGTTGCGGCGCGCGGGCATTGTCGACATCACGTTGTCGCTGTCGTA
>DATNJO010000913.1:0-3876 GCA_035603895.1 Pyrinomonadaceae bacterium | reverse complement strand
CGAGCACGCGCTCGTCACCGCCAGCAGCGAAGAGGCGCAAGCGCCGTCAACCGTGTAGCCGCCGCCCTTGAAGTCGAAGTGGTTGCAGATGCGGCCCGCGATGGTGTTCGACAGCCCGCCCGCCAGAGTCTCCGCGCCGGGCGCGGGGAACGGTCGCTTGTACGCTTCTTCAAACTCTGCGAGAAAGTCTCGCCGCTCGTCGGGCGGCATCCCGCGCTCTATAAGCTTCGCCTCGGCGACGCGGCGGACGTAGGGCCAGCGCAGACGCAAGGTGTTCGCGCGCGAGAACTCGCCCGTCAGCGTGTTGCCGACAAACACGCCGGTCGCTTCACGCGGCAATCCCTCACCTTCCGGGAAGCCAGCGTCTTCGAGTGCCGCCGCAGCGACATCCAGCGTCAACCAGTGTGCCGGATCCGCCGCGCGATAGGTCCCGCCCGGAACGCGGAAACGCGCGCGGTCAAATTCGTAACCCTCGATAAAGGCGCCTTCGGTTGAGTATGTCTGATCGGGACTTTGGCGATCGGAAGACAGGTAGTCGTTGAGATTGAGCCGTTCAGCCGGGATACGTCTGAAGGCGCGGCGTTGGGCCAACGCATTTTCCCAGAGTTCGTCGGGCGAACACGCGTCCGGGTAGCGACACGCCATGCCGACGATGGCAATTGCTTGTCCCATCTCACGCCTCCCTTACGAGAGCAGAAGCGGGTGACGGGGAACCCAGGGTCGCCTGTCTGCCGACGGCATCCATCTCTTCCATCCTTTCATGGGCATGGCGCCTGGCCCATCGCATCGCGTACATCCACAAGCCGCGAACGGTGCAGACGATTGTCAGCGCAAAGAAGAGTCCGAACACGACATGGGCCATCATCAACACCCCATAAACGGCAGCCACACTGAAACCGAAGGCGATCTGATCGCGCCGGCCTTCCGGCGTTGTAGCCGGATCGGTGACCATGTAAAACGTGTAGAGGATGAACGCGACACCGGTCATCGGCACCAACGCCGCGCCGAACGCCGAGTCAAAAAACACACTCCTCAACGCGGCTTGCGCAACATAGCCGCCGAGCCACGCAGCGATGAGCGGCAACCGATGCGTGAAGCGCGCATTCAAAAACGTTCCCGTGCAGATGATCACACCGGGCAAAATCCAATCACCAACGCCCGTCATGTTCTCCGTGAACTGATACGGCGGCGCAACGCTGACCCACGAGAATGCGAGTAGCGTTATCGTGATGCCGAAGTTTGAAGGGTTGAAGAAGTGTCGCGTGCCGCCTCTTTCAAGAGGAGCGCGCAACAGGCACTTCGAACAGATCGCCACGGTGGAAGCGAAGATGACTGGTCCAAGCGTCTCGTTCGCGTAAAGGAGCATCGCGCACGCGAGGCCGCTGATGTGCGCCGAAAGCAGAAACTCAATAAACCTGCGGGGGCCACCACCCAAGAACCTGAGCGGGCGATGGTTGAAACGCGCGTCGATAAACTCAAGGAACAATTCCACACTGTAAGCGGTAGCCAACGCCACGAGAGGGTGGGCCAACGACTGTTCGAAGCCGAAGAAAGCGTGTCCCAGGATGTTGAGAACAGTGATGGCGACTGCAAACCGCCGCAGCCCTCCCAGACGATCCGTTCGATTGCCATTCTCATTTGCACTCATTGACGACCCCTTTCTCACGGCCGAGCACGATGGTGTACCAACCGCCCGGCAACAGTTGAATTGTTTCTTGTTGAAGTTCTCCGCGCGCATCGCGCCAGCGCAGTCCGATTGTTATGGGCCTGTTGTTGGGAAGGTAGCCCAAGCCAAACTGCAAATCGGGGCTTCGCTTGCCTGAATGCCCGTTACCACCGTCAACCTGCTGCACGAGCGGCGTGCGTTCAGGCACAAACACACGTGCCTCAGCGCCGATAGCCGCACGTGAGGCGACCGTGGTTGCACCCTTTCCTTCACGACACACGCGCGTCTTTGACGTGCTGTCTCCGACGGGCAGGCGAAGTCTCATTCCGAGAAACGTGCTCCCGTTGTCACTCTCGTTGCGGTAGAAGTATGAAGTGCCCCACTGGTTTGCGACGGCGTAATCAAGACGGCCATCGCCGTCGACGTCTGCCGTTGCAATACCGCGCGTGAGCAACGGTTGGTCCAACGACAACTGTGCGGCGATGTCGTGAAAACGCCCGTCTGGCCCACGCACGAAAAAGAAATTGTGACCGTTGCCGCTGACGTCATCGCCGGTTTGCAGGATGGGCCAACTATGCGGGTGGCGCATCAGTTGGTCGTTGCCCATAACAACTTCGTGGAGTTCGGGCCAACGGTTGATGTTGCCTTTAAGAAAGCCGGTCGCCTGCAACGCTTCAAGCGTTCCGTCGTTGTTAAAGTCGCCGAGCCGTGCTTCCCAACCCCAACCAGTACGCGAAAGGCCGAGCGATTCGCTGCGATCGACGTAGGGAGCGACACCACTCTTCATCTGATCGACGTGTCCTGTGCTGAGGAAAGCGAAATTACTCTCTTCGAGGCCGTACTCCTGCGTGATGTTGCTGACCCAGATGTCGGGCCATCCGTCGTCGTTCATGTCGCCGAAGTCAACACCCATGCCCTTGTACGAGTCGCGTCCAAGGACCTTCGACTTCGTCGTCGTAAGCGATCGCCGTCCTTCCAACAACTGGAAGCGCGGATGACCTGGCGTCGAACGGTTGTGCAGGAGACGATCGGGACCGAAGTCGTTGGCGAAGTAGATTTCGGGGAGCAAGTCGCCGTCGAGATCGGCGGCGCCGATTGCCAAAGCCCAACCGCGAGCACTCTGATCGTCAAGCACGCCGTTGACTTCCTCGAATTGCACGGTTGAACCGGCTGCCGGCGCTTTCCATAGAAGGAGATGTTTTCGTCCACCGTTTTGCGCGAGCGACATCGAGTCCTGCATGCCGTCGGCGATGTTTGACCGTGCGTCGAGGATGCGTGCGCCATCGGGGAAGAAGTTGCCAATGATTAAATCCGTGTGGCTGTCACCGTCGATGTCGGCGAGCGTCGCTGCGTTCGTGTACCAGCGTTCACTGCCGGGAACTAACTCGCTCTGCGTGTAGCTGTTGGCGTTGAGTGCAGTGCGATCTTTTTTGATAAAGACTACTGGAGTACGTCCCCAGTAATAAGCAAGCACGTCCTGTAGACCGTCTTCATTAAAGTCTCCGGGCAAACAACCCATCGGAGCCATCGTCGCCGCGTTGTAAGGAAGACCGACCGGCTCAAGAGAGAACGGTTGATAGCGCGCGGGCGTGCCTGGCACCGGTGCGACGATGACCTTATCGATCCTGGTGTCGACGTAACACGCATCGTTCGGCAACCCGTCGCCGTCGAGATCGTTCAGCGCAACGGCTGCACCCACGCTGGAGATCCACGCGGAAACGCGTTGCAACGATGGATTGACGTCGCGGATTGTCTTTGGTGTTGGTCCATTCAGCGTCGGCAGTGCCGCTGTGCTGAAACGAAAACCTTCAGCGAGTTTCGCTAACTCCGACTCCGAAGGCTTGGGTATGCGCGCAAAAGCGTAGACTGCGAAGACGAGAACGATCGCTGTCAACTTTGCAGCGTGGCGCCGGAATGCGCCGGCTTTGATCGTCATATTCTTGTGACCCCCAATGCGATTTTTTCCTGAATGCGGCGGCGCCACACTTCGTAAGCCGGCAGCTCGCCTTCTTCGTGCAAGTCTTCCAAAGCAGCGTCGGTGATGGCGGCGGTTTGTTCGGCAGAGCGGTTCCAGATCAAACGACAGACAGTCTCTGTTTGTGAGTTGAGGTTTGTTGCGCGCTGGCGCGTCTTGGCAGCAAACGCAACACCCTGAGCAAACGCCGGCAAGTGTTCATCGGCTGCGGCTCGCAACGACTCGATAGCGGCTC
>DATNJO010000912.1:0-2690 GCA_035603895.1 Pyrinomonadaceae bacterium | reverse complement strand
CCTGCGGGAGCGGCTGCCGGAATACATGGTGCCGGGATCGTTTGTGAGACTTGAAGCAATGCCGTTGACAGCCAATGGCAAAGTGGACCGCCGCGCGTTGCCGGCGCCTGCCATCAATCAGACAAACGGCAGGACATTCGTTGCGCCACGTGGAGAAAGCGAACAAGCACTGGCAGAAATCTGGGAGCGGCTTTTGCAACTCGAGCCAATCGGCGTGCGAGACAATTTTTTTGACCTGGGCGGGCATTCATTAATGGCGACGCAGTTGGTTTCGCGAGTTATCAACCAGTTTGGAGTTGATCTGAAGTTAAAGGACGTCTTCACTTCGCCGACGATTGAAGAACTTGCAGCGCTCATCGATGTTGCGCTCATCGAGATGAGTGATGATGCTGATTTGGATGAAGACCTCGAGCTGTTGGAGCGGTTCGCGGACGATGAAATCCCCAGCTTGTCTCAGAAGCAAACGACCTAATTTTCCACCGCGAGAAATAAGCTCTTTCCCGAAACACCTTCTCATTAATTTCATGTCGACACTTTCCCGCGAAGATCGTTTGAGAAAACTGTCGCCGGCTAAACGCGCCCTTTTACTGGAGAAGATCCGGCACGGGGCAGCGAGCCGACAGGGCAGTTCGATACCGCGACGTGCCGCTCAGGAAACCGCGCCGCTTTCATTTGCTCAACAGCGCTTGTGGTTTCTCGATCAGCTCGAACCCGGAAAGTCGTATTACAACCTCTCCTTCGCCTTGAAGCTCGACTGCCTGCTCGACCTGCCGGCGTTGGAAGCGAGCGTGAACGAGATCATTCGCCGCCATGAAATTCTGCGCGCCAGGTTTACAACAAAGGCGGGTGAGGTGGTGCAGGTGATCGATCCCAAGTTGAAGTTGCGTTTGAGCGTGACCGACCTGAGTAAACTTTCGGAACCAGAACGCAAACTCCAGATTCGAGAACTTGCCGGGGCCGAGGCTCAGAAACCTTTCAACTTGTCCGCCGGTCCGTTGTTGCGACTGCTCTTGTTGCAGACAACCGAGCGCGAGTATCTCCTGCTACCAACTCTTCATCACATTATTTGTGACGGTTGGTCCACACGCGTGTTCACAGACGAGCTGAGAGCTTTGTACGAAGCATTTTCCAGCGGCCGGTCATCTCCACTAGCGGAGTTGCCGATTCAGTATGCAGATTACACGCTCTGGCAACGCGAACGCCTGCAAGGCGAATTCTTACAGCAGCAGATCTCATACTGGAAGCACCAATTGCGCGATGCCCCGCCAGTGCTCGAATTGCCCACAGACTTTCCCCGATCGACAGAACGACAAGTTCGCAGCGGTTCGCATGTCATCACGTTACCGCGTTCGTTATCCGATTCGCTCAAGCATTTCAGCCGGCAGGAAGACGTCACTCTCTTCATGACGTTATTAGCAGGATTCGAGCTGTTACTCTCACGCTACTCCCGCCAGCAAGACATTGTGGTGGGCTCGAGCATTGCCAATCGCACCAGGGCCGAGATGGAACAACTGATCGGTTTTTTTGTAAACACACTGGTGCTGCGCACCGACTTTAGCGGCCAGCCGAGTTTTCGTGAGTTGGTACAGCGTGTTAAGCGCATGGCAATGGAAGCCTATGCACACCAGGACTTGCCATTCGAGAAACTGGTCGAGGAGCTCCAACCCGAACGCTCTCTCGGTCACACGCCGCTCTTTCAGGTGATGTTCGCTTTGCAAAATCAAACGAGCCTATCCACTAAACCTGCGACCATAAAAATCGTCCCGCCGGATTTCGATAGTGGAGCGGCCAAGTTTGATCTCACGTTTGTGATGATCGATACCGATCAGGGGCTACGGGCGCGAATGGAATATAACGCGGCTTTGTTCCAGGCTGAGACTATCCAAAAGATGCTGGAAAGCTTTCAGGCCCTGCTCGAAAGTGCAATCAGCGATGGCGATCGCTCGGTGCATTCGCTGCGAATGCTCAGCCCGGCAGAACGCCGGCGCTTGTTGTTTGGAAATAATCTGCGGCGGGAACACACCTCGCAGCCGTGCGTTCATCAGGACTTTGCGGAACAGGCCAAACAGACACCCGATAGGCCAGCGTTGGTCTTTGAGAAACAGGTCCTCCCGTTCGACGAGTTGAATCGCCGCGCTAATCGATTGGCACACCATCTCCAGCGTTTGGGAGTAGGGCCGGAGGTGATCGTCGGCCTTTGCTGTGAGCGATCACTGGAGTCGGTGGTCGGCATGCTTGGAATTTTGAAAGCCGGAGGCGCGTACCTGCCGTTGGATCCAGCCACACCTGCGGAGCGCTTGTCTTTCATGCTCGCAAACACACGCGCCCGGGTGCTGCTCACGAGCTCGGAAATATTGACCGGTTTACCGGCCAGCGAGGCAACAGTGCTTTGTCTCGACACCGATTGGAATCGCATCGCGAGTGAATCATCTGAGGAACCGGTTAATCGGGCGAGTGAAGAAAATCTCGCCTACGTAATTTTCACTTCCGGCTCAACTGGCCGACCCAAAGGAGTAGCGATCGAGCACCGGCAATTACAGAATTACGTACACAGTGTCGTTGAAAAACTCGATCTTCCATTTCCCGCAAGCTACGCACTCGTGTCAACGCTCGCAGCCGATCTGGGCCACACGATGCTCTTCCCATCGCTCTGCGGCGGCGGCACTCTCCATCTCGTTTCGCGCGACCTG
>DATNJO010000911.1:0-3682 GCA_035603895.1 Pyrinomonadaceae bacterium | reverse complement strand
TGGTAAAGATCTGTTCAGTGCGCAGCGCGAGGATGAGCGTCACAATAATAGCTGCGAACGAAAGCCCAATGAACACATCACCCAGTATCAGATCGAGTGGCCATGCTTGTTCGGTAAAGAGATAGCCAGGTGACGCCGGCGAACATCTCGACTGTTGTTGCCATTCGTTTTGAACCACCCCGAGTGTGGTCCAGAGCCCAAGCGGTTTCACCGGGCTGCAAGGTTGCGCATCCGGACCAATGATTGTCGCCGTGATAGGCTCCGGTGTTTTAGTGCCGGTAACGTCGAGTGCATTCACGACACCAATGTGGCTGATGAACTGTCTGCTGCTTTGCGGAGCAGTGATACAAAAGTAGATCACAAATGCCATGATGAATCCGGCCAGCCAGACATACCCACCGGTCATGACATTCCAGAATTTGAAGAGCGTGTTTCCGACCGCTTCACGTGAGCGGCCTTCAGGCGGGTAGAGCACTTGCTCGCAGATTTCGTCGTCGAACGTCGTGGATGGATGATGAAACGCGCCGCCTGCTCCGGAAACAACTGATGCATAACTCCTGGCGGAAGGCCGCTCGGCAGTGCAGTGCTGACGCGGCTTTTCCTTCGCTTGCGGACCCCAATAACGCGCGTAGTGATGAACGTCCCCGGAAAGATCGAGACGGCATTGACCTTCGTCCAACGCTGCGTCTCCGCTCTTAGTGAGGTCCGGTTTATCTCCGGCGTTTCGCGCTGCGAACGGAACTTTCAGTCCCAACGAGAGCATTGATTTTGTGGCCTTTATTTCTTCCAGTTCCGCGACGCGGCCGAAGACAGTACTCGGAGAACAGGTAGCAACAATGAGTTTTTTAGGGATGCCCGGTTGGTCTCCGTTGGTCTTTAGCGTGGAAAAGAATTCTTTTTGTCGGAGATCGATAAGGCCAGGTTCGGTGTCGAGTCCCCAGAACCACCAGTTGAAGGGAAGCCGCAAAGCGACATAGCTCGCTTCCTGGACGCGTTTGAAACCAGCGAGCGTTAAGGAGGCGAACCCGCGTCCGCTCTTGTATGGACCATCTTCGGGCGGGAATGGTCCCTCGGGTCTGGTTGGTTTACGAAACTGGCGTCGAAATCCGTCGACCTGATCGTAGTAATCGTGATTGCCGGGTATGCCGAAGACTGGTCTGCGTTCGTTAGTGTCGTCGATTAGTTTTCGTTTTTTTAGATCCTGGTAAGCGTAGACGAAAGGACGTTGAAAGCGATCGACAAGCGAGAGATATTCCGCGGAGTGGTAACAGGTATCGCCGCCGATGAAGAGAAATCTTCCACGCGGGAGTTCAAACTTGTAATCGCCGCCGTCGGTTTTTAGTGTGGTGACCTTTCGCTTTCCCTCGTCGTCGGGCAACGTGTGGGTGTTTTTATCGAGTTTCGTCCACAAAGGACTCAAGGTGAGATAGGCGATGCTGTACATCGCCTTTGAGCCGTCGCCCGCGTCAGACAGGTAATCGAACCAGAACTCGTCTTTATCTTCGGCGTCGAAGGGCTCGTGTTTCGCGGTCATCCAGTCGCGCGGATCGAGTTTGGCGCCGTAGGCTGTATAGAGCAGCATGCCTTTAATGCCGCCGAGCAGTTGCTTCCCGAGCAACCACGCTACTGGTTTCTCAAAATTTCGATCATTCATGGTGAGTCTCGACCTACAGAAGATGGTTTAAAACGGGCTTTTGTTTCAAGCAAAAACAGAGGGTTGGAAAACGACCTGGGATCAGCGAGGTCTCGTGAGAAGTTCTCAGGCTTTCAAAGCGGCGGCAGAATATTTGTGTTGGGCGGGAAAGTCAATCAAATAATGTAATTCATCCACAGATTACACAGATTCTAAAAGCAATCTGTGTAATCTGTGGATGAAGAAGTGGCTAAGGTGCGCCAGTTAGCTATTCAGCACTGTTTACTTAATGAAGGCCTGCTTGCGGAAGAAGCCGGCGAAGCGTTTCAGCACTGATGTCGTCATGTAGGGGTGCGTGGTGGAGCCGGGACCGGCCTGGACGAAGAGGTGACCGTGTTTCTTCAAAAAGTCCTGATACACGGGACCGCTGCCATGATCGAAGAAGGCTTGCTGGTTGGTCCAGGATGAATTGTAGACAAGCGCGTCCACCTGTGACGGCGGAAGGGCCATCGACTGCGGCGTCACGTCGGGCACACTCACCGTGTACATCAATGTCTCCGGTTCGAGCGTGCGCACGTCATTTACATAACCCTTCAGAGCCTTCTGCACTTGCTCGCGTTTACCGGGTTTCATCACCCAACGCGCCTCGACCTGCCACGCATTCATCACGTCCGCGCCGGGACGAATGAAGCCGTCGATCATTTCGAGCGTCTGAACCATCATGAAGGGCACCGTTGGTCCATACATGTTGAGAAAGCAGGAACCGTACTTCGCGAAGAATTCTTTCAAAATCGGCCCGTTCGCGTGATTGTGAAAGGCCTTGCGATTCTTGTAGCCCTCCACGAACGCAACCTGCTGCGGACCGGGCATTGGAAACGTGTTGACGCCGGGATCGAGGTTGGGCGTGTGGATCAGATACATCCACGTATCAGGCTCTTCGCGCTCAACCTGCGCCGCAAGCGCTCCGAGCGCTGCATAGGCTTTCGCTTCATTGCCGGGAATGATGGACCAAAACGCGTCGACGATATACATGAACCAGGTTCTCCTTTGAGGGCTAGTACTATTTAAGAGCTGCGATGATGCTGTCTGCCGATTTGAAAGCGAGCGCCAGCAGCGTCAGTGTCGGGTTTGCCGTGCACACAGTGGGGAAACTGCCGCTACCAACCACCCACATGTTCTGCACGTCGTGCGAACGTTGGCTTGAGTCGACGACGGACGTATCAGGATCGGGACCCATGCGATGCGTGCCGACGACGTGTCCCGCGCCGTAGTAGTGATAGTTCACGCCGCGATACGTGAAGTCGCCCGTGCCGCCGACGTTGTTCTTAGTGAACTCGGTCGCACCCATTTGCTTGTAGACCTGCGAGCAGACGTACGCGGCCATGCGAAAGCCTTCCATCGTGTAGGTATCAAACCCGTACTCGACTTTCGGCCGCGGAATGCCGAGGCCGTCGGTGTTGTTGGGCTTGCCTGTGTCCTTATCGATATCGAGCTGGACGCGGTTCTCCTGCAACGGCGTCTGATCGAACATGCAGGCGATGCGAAACTGGCGCGTGAGCAGGTCGTTCAACTTCAAAGCCAGCGCCGTGCCACCCAGCCGTTCTTTGGTCGGGTTCAGACCAGAGTTATTCGTGCCGTTGATGAAATCGAGAGACGTGGTGTAAGGATCGCCGGTCGCAAAGTTCCAGCCTTCGTTTCCGATCTCCATCCGGAACGCCGCGCGATACTTGCGAAACTCTCCATCGCGTAGCGACTCGATTCCTCCCGTCGCGAGTGGACCGCGATAGCCCCAGAGAGGTTGCGGCGCTAACGCCCACGTCAGGTACAACGGATGGTCCATGAGATTGCGGCCGACCTGATCGCTCTTGTTAGCGATGCCTTTCCAGTTGTTCGACAGCAGGAGTAGCTTCGCGTTCTCGATCGCGTGGCAGGCGAGAACGATGATCTTGCCGGTGACGGACTTCGATTCCTTCTGCAAGTTCCCCTTGTCGTCGCGCGACCACACGTAATAATCGACGCTCGTAGCGGTTTTGCCGTCCGCAGTGGTAC
>DATNJO010000910.1:0-3574 GCA_035603895.1 Pyrinomonadaceae bacterium | reverse complement strand
TGCACGAACCTTATCTAATGCTGGGTATGCGCGAGGCTGTCGCGCGTCTGAAACACGCCATCGAAACGCACGAACCCGTGCTGATCTACGGCGATTACGACGTCGACGGCACTACCGGCACTGCGATCCTGTTGCGCGCGTTGAAACTGCTCGGCGCAAAAACCGGATTTCACATTCCCCATCGCTTCACCGAAGGCTACGGCATTCAACAACCCGCGCTCGAACGCGCCTTTGCCGAAGGTTACAAACTCGTCGTCAGCGTCGATTGCGGTATTCGTGCGCACGAACCGCTTTACTGGGCGCGTGACAACGGCCTGGACGTAATCATCACCGATCACCATTTGCCGGACGAAGACGAAGGTGCGCCACCCGCATTCGCAGTGCTCAACCCGAATCAGGAAGGTTGCGAATATCCCGACAAGCATCTCGCGGGCGTTGGCGTCGCGTTCAAGCTGGTTCACGCGTTGTTTCGCGAGTACGGGCGTGAGGCGCAAGTCGCAGCGTTTATGAAGGTTGTCGCGATCGGCACGGTCGCCGACGTCGCGAAACTCGTTGGCGAGAATCGCAGCATCGTCTCCATCGGTTTGAAAGATCTGGCGCGGTCGGCAAATCCGGGGCTCAAGGCGTTGATGGACGTAGCCGGTTGCGGAGACGGCAAGGGCATGACAGCATACGATCTCGGCTTTCGGCTGGGACCACGAATCAACGCGGCCGGCCGGATGGACGCGGCGCGGGCCGTGGTCGAGCTGTTTGATACGCGGGATTCTCTCGAGGCGCGAAGGCTCGCGGAGCACCTGGACGCTCGCAACGAAGAACGCAAAACGGTGCAGCAACAGATTATCGATCTGGCGCTGGCCGAACTCGGCGACAGTTCGGAAGCGAAGGTCGCGGTGATTCAGGGTTCGGGTTGGCATCGCGGTGTCATAGGAATTGCCGCCTCGAAGATTGCCGAACGGATAAATCGCCCGTGCGTCGTGTTGTCGATCGATGGCGACGTGGCGCATGGCTCGGGACGCAGTATCGAGGCGTATCACTTGTTGAATGGCCTGACGGCGTGTGCGGATCTGTTTGAAAAGTTTGGCGGGCATTCACATGCGGCTGGGATCACGATTCGTCCCGAAAGGATCGCGGAGTTTCGGCGGCGTTTGAATGAGCACGCAGCGGCGTGTTTGACGCCGGAAGATCTGGAGCACTCGGTGGCGATAGACATGGAGTTGCCGGCGGAGCAGGTGACGTTTCAGTTAGCGCGGGAGCTGCAAGTGTTGGAGCCGTTTGGGGCAGGGAATGCGCGCCCGGTTTTTGTAACGCGCAATCTGCGCTGCTTGTCTGAGCCGACGATATTGAAAGACAAGCATTTGAAATTACGACTGGCGGGACCACAGAACCGGCCGCTTGAGGCGGTCTGGTGGAATTGCATCGAGACGCCGGGGCAAACGCCCGAGCTAAACGGCAGCATCGAACTCGCCTACTCGCTGGAGCTAAATGCGTGGAACGATGAGTTTCGCATCCAGCTAAACGTCGCTGATCTGAGGAGTTGTTAGTTGACAGGATCACGGAATTTACAGGATGTCTTACTTGTTTTGGACTCATCTTGTTAATTCTGTAAATCCTGTCTTAATGGTATGCAAGCACTGACACGAAAACGATCGTTGGCGATTGGGTGGCGCGCAAGAGTGCCACTGATCGCGAGGATTGTGGCTTTCACGTTGCTCGTGTCAGGCATCGCGGTGGTCGCGGTGTCTTATTACAAGCTGCGCAACGTAGAGAAGTTCAAGGCGAAGTCTGAAAAGCCGGAACTCTCGAAAGAAGTGAAGGGCGTCGTCGAAGGTTACGAACAACGTATCACCAAAGACGGCCGCCTTTACATGCACGTCAAAGCTTCGCGCGATATCACGTTCACGGACGATCATCACGAACTCGAGAACGTCCAGGTGGCGGTCTATCCACCCGAAGGTGACGTTCCCGATCAGATCTCCGCGGCCCGCGCGATCTACCAGCCCGACACGAACATCGTTTCGTTCGCCGGCAACGTGAAGATCGACACAAAAGAGAAGCTTCAAGTCGCCACGGAATCGCTCTCGTTCGATCAAACCAGCGGCGTGGCCCAAACTGACGCTCCCGTCGCCTTCAATCGCGAAAACGTTTCCGGCACTTCAATCGGCGCAGTCGTCGAACAGAAAGCCAAACGCCTCGAACTGAAAAAAGACGTCGTGATAAAAGTCGACCCGCAGGTTAACGGCGCCAAATCAACAACACGCGCTCGGCCAGTCACAATTCGCGCCACTCGCGGCATCTTCGAACACGAATCACTGAAACTACTGTTCGCCGGTGGCGCCACCGTCGAACAGGAACGCGACATCATGAGCGGCGACAATATCTACGCCACTCTCAACCAGGAAAAGCGTCTCCAAAAAGCCGAGATTCGCGGCAACTCCTACCTGCGCACGATGGAAGCCGGACGCGCCGCTGAAGTCCACGCCGTCGACATGGATTTCTTTCTCGACAAAGACCAGCGTCTCGAACGCGCCATCGCCAACCACGATGTGAAAGCACGTTCACTTGACGCTGATTCGGATTTCGAACTCAGCGGCAGCAGTACCCTCGAAGTTCTTTTCCAGGCGACCGTTGACACCAGTCTCCTGAAGCAGATGAACGCCGGCGGCCGTTCGGTGATCACGTTGAGCGCGCCGAAGTCGAAAGCAAACGATCCTCGCGCAGCAAACAAACGTCTGACTGCTGATTCAGTGAAACTGAGTTGGCGCGGCACCGGACGCGATCTCGAAAAAGCTGAAGCAGCGGGCAATGCGGAGTTGTTTATCGAACCCGTGACGAACAGCGCGCGTGCCGAACGCCGCCAGCTCAACGCGCCCAATTTCGATTGCGATTTCTTCGAAACCGGCAACCTCGCACGCACTTGCAAAGCCGCTGGCGGTGCAAAGGCCGTGATGACTCCGGCGCAGCCCACGCCAAGTCGCGGTACGCGAACGTTCACTTCGCAAACGATCACCACTGTCTTCGTAAAAGAAACGCAGGACGTCGAACGCCTCGATGGGCAAGGCGACAGCAAGTTCAACGAAAACGATCGCAATGGAGTCGCCGCAAACGTTTCTTACACCGCTGCCGATGAAACGGTGCGACTGCGCGGCGGCGATCCAACCGTTTGGGATTCACGTGGCCGCACGAAAGCCGTCGAGCTTGATTCGGATCTGGCGAACGATGTTTCTTACGCACGCGGACGAACGGCAACGACTTACTACAGTCAGGAACAGACAAACGGCGCGACGCCATTCGCGAAAACGAAGAGCCCGGTTTACATCACGAGCGACAAGGGCGAGTTTCGACACGAGACCGGTCAAGGCATTTACACCGGCAACGCACGCGCGTGGCAGGATGATAATTTCGTGCGCGGCGATAAGCTGGTCATCTACGTCAACGACAAGCGCATGGAAGCGGTGGGCCACGTGCAAACCGCGATCTACGATTCGAAGAAGCGCGTCGAAAACAACACGACCGTCGTTCCCGTGTTTGCTTCCGCGGATTCGATGTTCTACTCCGATCCCGATCGGACCATTCA
>DATNJO010000909.1:0-7708 GCA_035603895.1 Pyrinomonadaceae bacterium | reverse complement strand
CGGTTCATCGGCCTGCATCATCAAATACATGGCCTCAACGAAATCTCGGGCATATCCCCAGTCGCGCCGGGCATCGAGATTGCCGAGATAAAGTTTCTGCTGAAGCCCCATCTTGATGCGCGTCGCGGCGCGCGTGATCTTGCGCGACACGAACGTCTCACCGCGTCGTTCGCTTTCGTGATTGAACAATATTCCGTTGCAGGCAAACAGACCGTACGACTCGCGATAGTTCACCGTGATGTGATAGGCGTAAGCCTTCGCGCACGCATACGGCGAGCGCGGATAAAACGGCGTCAGTTCTGTTTGCGGCACTTCGCGCACGCGGCCGAAAAGTTCTGATGAAGACGCCTGGTAAAACTTTGGTTTGATTCCGGTGTCGCGAATGGCTTCGAGTATGCGAACGGTGCCGAGGCCCGTGACTTCCGCCGTGTACTCCGGCACGTCAAAACTCACGCGCACGTGCGATTGCGCGCCGAGGTTGTAGATTTCGTCAGGCTGCGTGTTGCGCAGGATCGTGTTCAAAGAACTCGAATCGTTCAGGTCGCCATAGAACATACGGAGCCTGGCGCTCGGTTCGTGCGGGTCCTGGTAAAGATGATCGATGCGATCGGTGTTGAAGGAGGACGACCGTCGGACAATCCCGAAAACCTGATAGCCCTTTTCGAGCAACAGCTCGGTAAGGTATGAGCCATCCTGGCCCGTGATACCGGTGATAAGTGCACGTTTCATATTGAGATTTACCCTTGGTACTTGAGCCGGAAAAGCGTGGCGTTTTATTAAAGGTATACCTTAACTCATGGGCTGATTCTCGGCAAATTTGGTATTCTCGGGCGCATGCACCCGCACGAAACGGAATTTCCCTACAAGCGAATCGTGGTCACTGGCGGCGCCGGTTTTCTGGGCCGGTTTGTCGTTGAAGGGCTGCAACGCTACCCCGGCGTTGAGGTCATTGTTCCCCGCAGCCGCGACTACGATCTGGTCAAGGAAGTAAACGTCAAACGGCTCCTGGACGACGCGGATCCTGACCTGGTTATTCACATGGCCGCGGTCGTCGGCGGCATCGGTCACAACCAGAAAAACCCCGGCCGGTTTTTCTACGACAACCTGATGATGGGCGTGCAACTCATCGAGCAGTCGCGACTCCACGGCGTGAAGAAGTTTGTGGCGATCGGAACTGTTTGCGCGTATCCGAAGTTCACGCCGACGCCTTTTAAAGAAGACGACATCTGGGTCGGTTATCCGGAAGAGACGAACGCGCCGTACGGTCTCGCGAAGAAAATGATGCTGGTGCAGTCGCAGTCGTACCGCGAGCAGTATGGGTTCAACTCGATTTTCCTGTTGCCGGCGAATCTTTATGGTCCGGGCGACAATTTCGATCTCGAGACGTCGCACGTGATTCCAGCGTTGATTCGAAAGTGCATCGAGGCACGCGAAAGACGCGAACCGTTCATCGAAGCATGGGGTTCGGGAAAAGTCTCGCGCGAGTTTCTTTACGTTGAAGATTGCGCTGACGGGATTCTGCGGGCGAGTGCTGTTTACAACGAATCCGATCCGGTGAATCTCGGCTCGGGCAATGAAGTGGTCATTAAAGATTTGGTCGAGACGATTGCGCGGCTGACGGGTTTTGAAGGCGAGATTCGTTGGCGTTCAGATCGGCCGGACGGTCAGCCGCGAAGGCAACTCGACACCAGTCGCGCGCTTGAGAAGTTTGGTTTTCGTGCCCAGACCTCTCTGGAAGAGGGATTAAGACGAACTATTGCGTGGTACGAACAGAATCAGTCGCAACCCGTCTGATTCCCTAGATAATATCGGCGAAGCTTCTTTCGACGCGCGCGAAGGAGTAGATCGCGTAGACCACCACGGCGACAGTGATCGCGGCGGCGATGCCGAGAGCGGGCCAGTCGAAAGGAAGTCCGAAGAGTGCCGAACGGTAGCCTTCGATGATTCCCGACATCGGATTGAGCATCAACAGCCAACGATACTTCGGCGCCAAAGCGCTTGAAGGAAGGATCACCGACGACACAAACAACCAGATCTGAATCAGAAACGGCAGCGCGAATCTCACGTCGCGATACTTCACGTTAAGCGCGGCGAACCACGTTCCCACGCCGAGCGCGAACAGTGCGGTCATCAGAATGAGCACCGGCAGCATCAACACGTGGATCGTTGGTACCACGGTGTAATAGACCATCATCACGACGAACAACACAAACGCGAGCGCGAAATCCACGAGCCCCGCGAGCATTGCTGCCGCTGGAACGATCAGTCGTGGAAAGTAAACCTTCGTAATCAGGTTTGAGCTGCCGACGAGACTGTTGCCGCTCTGCGTGATCGCGTTGGCGAAGAACGTCCAGGGCACGAGACCGGCGAGTGCGAAAAGCGGATACGGAATGCCGGCGGAATCCACGCCTGCGAGACGTCCGAAGAAGATGGTGAAGATGACCATCATGAACAGTGGCTGCAGGATCGCCCACGTCGCTCCGAGCGCGGTTTGTTTGTAACGCACCTTGACGTCGCGCCACGTCAGGAAGAAGAGCAGTTCGCGATAAGACCAGAGATCTTTGAAGCTGACGAGTTTCCAGCTTCGCGTTGGTTGGATAACAACAAGCGGCTCAGTGGTTATGTTCATCGGCGCTTATTTTTGCCACAAAAGGCACAAAAGGCACAAGAAGCACAAGAAAGTATTAAAGGTCTTGCTAGCAGATCTGTGTCTTTGTGCCTCTTGTGCCTTTGTGCTTCTTTGCGGCTCTAGTTACGTATCATCACGCACGTCGATTGTCCAATGTGGGCGCGGCCGGTGGCGGTTTTGCCGTTCTCGAAGGTGATTGGCGCCGATAGCGGAACGTAATCTTCATCGCCATCGTGAATCGATTCAATTTCGAGTTCGAGGCGTTTGGCCCACTCACGCAACATGTCAGGGCAGACGAAGACGTTCATGGGCTGCGCGCCGATGCCGATATCGCTCAGGTTGCTTTCAAACGAACCCCAATGACTCGCCACACGAAAGTCCAGAAACGAAAACACGATCTTCCCACCCGGCTTCAGCACGCGCTTCGCCTCACGCAAGTACACAAACGACTCCTCATGCAGCAGGTGCGTCAGAACAGAAAAGAAACAGACCATATCCGCCTGCCCGTCGGCTTCCAGTATCTTCAATCCTTCCGCGACTTCAAACCGCCAATCCGATCGCGGCACGAGCTTGCGTGCGTATTCAACCAGCCCCGGCACAACGTCAATCCCCAGATACTTCCCGGTGAGATATTCCGCGAGCGGCTTCGCCAACCGCCCCGATCCACATCCGACATCGATCAAATAATCCGAGGGTGCCAGTCCATGAAAGATCAACGCGTCTCTCAACAGCGCCCCATACCCCTCGAATTCGCCACCTACAGCGCGTCTCACCGCTTCGTCATTCGTGTACGTGCTGCGCAGTTGCCGCAGCAGCCGGCGGTGCGCCTTGCGAAAGTCAGTCTTCGACGCCCAGTTGCGCGCATTGCGATTCGTGAGCGGCGCCAGCACGCGATAGTTGATGCTGTTAACGATTCTGCGCACGAACGTCACTTTCGCGCACCTCTGATTTCTTCGAGACGAGCTTGAACGATCTTTCCCACAGCCTGAGGTGAAAACTCGGTTTGGATTGTTTGTTGGCCGCGCAAACCGATCTGCCGCGCGAGCTCTGGATCCGTCACGATCCTTTTCATCCAATGCGCGGCTTGATTCAGATCAGGTTCGGCCCAGCGCTGATGCGCTTTGTAGGGACCATAATCACGGCCCAACTGCACCAGTTCGTAATCTACGGGCATGCAGTTATCAGCGGTCATGTAATCAGTGTTGCCGGACCAGTTGGTAACGATCGCCGGTTTGCCGAGACTCATTGCTTCCGCGGGACCGAGACCGAATCCTTCCGAACGATGCAACGAAACGAAACAATCGCATTCGCCGATGAGCGAAGTGAGTTCGTCACGAGTCAAGAGCCGATCGATCAGAAGTACATTCTCAGCGCCGGCAATCTCGTCGCGCAGTTCACGCAAAACCGGCTGATCGTAGTCGGGATTATTAAACTTCAGCACGAGCCCGACGTTCGGGTCGTTGAACGCAAAGGCGCTCTTGAATGCGCGTAACACGCCGAGCGGATTCTTTCGCTCCAACACGCTTTTCGTATCAAACATCGCCAGGAACAGGAACCGGTCTTCCGGCAATCCGAGTTGAATCCGTGAAAATGTTTTTCCGTGGCTCAACTGCACTACCGGCGGAACACGCACCACCGGCACGGGCGCTTTGCTCGACATCGCGTCGCGGATGAAATTCGTGGCGGCCCACACTTCGTCAGTGTATTCAAACTCGGCCAGCCATTCGTCGGGCATCTCGGGCAGTTCCCA
Source organism: Pyrinomonadaceae bacterium (assembly GCA_035603895.1). Lineage (GTDB taxonomy): Bacteria > Acidobacteriota > Blastocatellia > Pyrinomonadales > Pyrinomonadaceae > PSRF01. The sequence goes on along the minus strand of DATNJO010000909.1, from coordinate 3,329 downwards.
GTACCAGTTGGCGATCACGTAGCGGTCGCCGAGTATTTCGGGTGACACCTGTGTGCGCAGGTAAAAGCTGTTGTCGGGATTCACGCACACGACCGTGATGTCGTAACGCGAATCGCGAACTTCCTTGTGCGACCACGAGCGATCCGTGTGTGAGGAATAGTTGCCGTGCTCCATGTTGATTACGTTGAAAGGAATGCCGGCCGCTTCGAATGCGGCGGCAAGACCGCGCGCTGCGACGCCGAGTCCCATGTCAGCGCGGATGTAACCGACAAGGTTTACTCCCTCGGGTGCCTTTGCGTGAATGCCGTTTGCGCGAAAACGCTTTTTCGTGCGGAGTAGTGTTGTTAGACGGGTTTTGTTCTGTCTTTCGTGGATAGCGCGTCTGAGCGAGATCGGAACCACAGATTTGAGGGATTTCGATTGATAGTTACCACGTGAAATATTCCGCGCGTAATCGATGGCCGAGTCAAGTGTGTCAAACTCAAATAGATTTTGACCGGGCGGCTTGATGCCGAAAGTGCGAGCAGCGAAGAGCCAGGCGCTTGTAGTCGAGGGTGCCGTCGCGACTCGTTTCAGTTTTGAGCCGAGTCGCTTGCCGACGCCGATCTGTTCCCGATTGGCCCTGTTCTGATCTGTGTTCTGAAAACCTTTCGCCACGAGCAACGCGAGCATCTCAGCGCGTAACGTTTCATCCGTGAACTGCTGAACCTCTTCAGCGTTCGCTTGTAGATACTTTTCCAGATCGACATCGAAGAAGCGCGAACTGTTTGTCTCCTGCTTGAACGCCAGATACTCATTGAACACGGCGTTGACCGCAGTGATTAACTGCGGTATCGGCGTCGCAAAGTTTCGGCGCGAGTTATCAACCGGAAGGTTCGCCGCGAAATCGTCCGTGTCGGAACTCGCTTCACCGCGACTCACACTCGCGCCATTACTCCGATCGAGCGCGTAATGAAACAGAAGCGACTTGTCGTAATAAAGAATCGTCTGCTCCATCTCAATAACGCGGCAGCAAAACCTGAAGTCCGGCGCGATCGACGAAAACACGTCTCCAAAACGCTCACGCATCCGCGCAAAAATCTCGCGCGGCACCACGCAATTGAGCATTCGCGGCAAGCCCGCATGAAAGACCGACTGGGATAGAAGATGGGAAAGGTCAACAGTCTGAATTTCCAGCAGCTTCTGCGTCGCCGGATACTGTTCGACACGAATCGGCCGGACGTGATCGACGATGCGATCCATGTTGTAGCTGATGATCTTGTGCGGGTGGAGCGCCGCGAGCTTTAAAGCCTCGGCCAACGCACCGGTGCGAAACATCATGCGGTCGGTGAGATACGTGACGTGACTGGCTGGATAAAACGCAAGCGCCTGATCGATCGCCCATTGCCAATGCGCGGACATCGCGAGCGGTTCGGGCGGACGAATATACCGCAGGCGCTTGTCACCGCGCGCGGAACAAAAGTTCGCCAGCGCTTCGCGTTCCGTTTCCGACGTCGAGTTGTCAGAGACCATCACCTCGACGTTTTCCAACCCTTCATCGAGCACAGACCGGATCGCATTCATCGCGATCGCGCTGCGGTTGCGCGTCGGAATCACCACGACTGTGCCCGTGTAAATCATCGGTTTTTAAATGCCACGATCAGATCCTGGTAACTGAGATACTCCGCACGCCCACACCACGATCCGTAGTAAATCGGTTCTTTTATCCCCAGCCCGAGGCGCTCATAAAGCCCGTTCACAAATCCCTCGTCGAACCCGATTGCCAACTCGGGCCGTTCGCGTGAAAGCGCACGCGCCGGACCGATCTCATGTCGCAAATCGATCGTGCTTTGACCACGCTCGATCAATCCGAGCGACTCTTCGTTGAGCAAAAAGAACGAGATCAAACAGCGTCCGCCGGTCTTCAATACGCGCGCAATCTCACTCAGATAGTGCTCGACTTCTTCCGCCACCATGTGCGTAAAAACTGAATTGAGCACCACGAAATCAAACTGCCCATCGACGAACGGAAACTGATACTCCGTCGCCTTGTACCTACCGGCCGGATTGTAAAGCTCGTTGTAAACATCGATCAGGTGAAACCTGAAATTCGGATAGCGCCGTGTGTACTTCTCCGTGCACCAGTCAACGCCGCTCTTGACCAACTCCAAACCATCGTAACTGCCGCGCTCGTTCAAGTAATCGACCAGCGGCAACGTCTTGCGGCCAATGCCGGAACCGACGTCCAGTATCTTTTCATCAGGACGCAGACCGCAAAGCTCTACGTAGTAACGCAAAAACTCAGCGCCGTTTTGTTTGAATTCTTTTACGCTCTGTGGACCATCGTGCATGAGCGCGACGGGCGGCACCATGTGCGAATGGCGGCCAAAGCGCGCGAGCCAGTAACGATCCTGAATCTTTCTGAGAGCCCCGGTGAGCATCATTTCAGGCGCTTGATAAGAGCGGAGGGCCAATAGGTGACGCGCTCGGTCACGGCTCCTTCGTTGAAAGCAAATTGAGGTTCTTCGATCGCAAACGTTGGATTCTCCGCGACGAACTCCAGTGCGGCTTGCCGCGGGTTGTTCCACGACCAGTCAGGCAAACTGCGTGGCGCGCCGGTCAACTCTTCCATGATTCCGTCCATCGCGACAATGTACGACCCCGGTGTGACGAGTGTCGAATACGCGCGCAGTTCGTCGAGCACGTGTTGTTTGTGATGACACGAGTCGAGCAGGACCATAACGGTTTCGGCCGGTCCAATTTGTGACGTGACCTGCGCGATTGTTTCCGGGCTAACCGAGTTTCCCTCAACCAGCGTAATGAACGACGAAAGCGGATGGGATGTAATCGCTTCGCGATTATGAGGGCGAATCTCGACGTCCACGCCGATCACGCGTCCGCGATCCATCGTCTTGCACAAACCGGCGTAGAACACGAGTGAGCCACCGTGGGCCACACCCGTTTCCACGATCACGTCCGGCTGGACGGCGTGGATTACCTCCTGCAAGCGGATCATGTCTTCCGGCAGTTGAATGATCGGACGTCCGAGCCACGTGAAGCTGTAGACATACTTGTTGTCCCAACCGGAGCGCAGCCACAGCCGGCTGAGAATGCGAAACGCTTCGGGTGAGCCGATGTCGTATTCCTCGCGGAGGTCATTCTCAGAGTGAGAAACGATGACCTTATTTCCGTCAATTATGATCATGGTGGCGGTGGCGATTGTACCTCAGTGGCTCCGTGTCTCTGTGGTATTCTTTGGCGTGTCCGCAAATGACGCTCACGAACTCGAAAGCGAGTTAGCAGCCGCTAATGAGGCTATCGAGAATCTCGTCAAAGAAGCAGCCGCCAAC
>DATNJO010000908.1:0-2626 GCA_035603895.1 Pyrinomonadaceae bacterium | reverse complement strand
CGAAAATTGGAAAGAGCGCAATCAGCAAACACGCCGGATCAGCGTCGTCGCCGAACATTACGCGCGCGTCCCACCGCAAGTGAGAAGCGTGTTGCTGGGATTCGCGGGATTGTTTACGGCGCTCGTAGGGCTCGTGCTCTTAATCGCGTGCAGCAACATCTCAAACATGTTGTTGGCGCGTGCGACTGCCAGGCAAAAAGAGATGGCCGTTCGCACGGCTCTCGGCGCGAGTCGATTCCGGCTCATCCGGCAATTGCTAACTGAGAGTTTGCAACTCTCGCTAATCGGCAGCATCCTCGGAATTTTGCTGGCGCCCGTCTGCATCAAACTGTTGATTGCAGCTTTTCTGCCCGCTTCGGCTACCGGACTTCCCATCGACACGAGCGTCAATACGCGCGTGATTCTGATAACTCTCGCGATCGGTTTAGTCACCGGATTGATCTTCGGCCTCGTGCCCGCGCTGCACGCAAGCAGGAGCGATCTGCTGTTGGCGATGAAAGATGAATCGCCGGTACTGCACACCGGACCGCGCCGGTTTGGGATCAGAAACCTGCTCGTGATGGCCCAGATCTCGGCGTCGCTGTTGCTGCTGATTGTTGCCGGATTGTTCGTCAGGAGTTTGCAGAAAGCGCAGCAGATCGACGTCGGCTACAACGTCAACGTTCTTACAGTCAGACCCGAAGTGGAATTTCCGAGCAAGGATGCCGGACCGCAACTCGCCTTTTACAACCAGGTGCTCGAACGCGTCCGCGCTTTGCCTGGTGTGGAATCCGCGAGCTTTGCTGACTTCGTACCATCAGGCGGTGGGCGTCGTTCGACCACGATCGGCGTCGAGAATTACACTCCGCGCGGCGATGAAGACATGGACATGTTGAATGGCGTTGTAGCGACCGATTACTTCAACACGATGGGCATGACGCTGATCGCCGGACGCGAATTTACCGATCAGGACAAGGAAGGAATGCCGCGCGCCGCGATCGTCAACGAGACGTTCGCCCGGCGTTACTGGTCCAATCAAGATGCGCTGGGAAAACACATCTCGATCGGCGGCGACAACGGCCGAACGCAATTCGAAGTTGTTGGAGTAGTTAAAGACACAACTGCTTATATCTTTCAAAAGGACTCGGAGCCTTTCTTTTACCTACCGCTGCTACAAAACCTGTCGCCGGGAATGACTCTTCATGTGCGAACTAGAGGTGAGCCGCTGGCAACGCTGCCCGCTTTGCGCAACGAGGTCGATGCATTGGGCCAGAATGCTGTGCTGCGGGATGCGCGTCCGCTGTCTGACTTTCTGAACGAATCGTTACTCACACTGCGCTTTGTTTCGACGCTCACCGGAGTCTTCGGACTGCTGGCATTAGCGCTCGCGCTCGTCGGCGTCTTCTCGGTAGTGAACTACTCGACGAGCCGGCGCACCCGCGAAATCGGAATCCGCATGGCGATCGGCGCACAACGCGTTGACATTCTCAAGATGATCTTGAAAGAAGGACTATTCATCGTCGTTTGTGGCGTTGTGGTAGGGTTGATAATTGCGGTTGCCTCCGGACAACTGATCTCGTCGCTCATGTTCGCCGACGCCGGCAACGACCTACCGGTCTACATCGCACTCGCGCTGTTGCAAATCGCAATTGCGATGCTGGCCTGCTTCATCCCGGCGTACAAAGCAACCAAAGTCGATCCAACCGAGGCGCTAAGACAGGAATAAACGCTCACGCCAGAACTGATGAAAGAGCCGCCGGTAAAGATCGACGCGTTACTCGAATCTCTCCTACTCGAAGACAACGACGATCGAGCCGGCGAGCTCTTGCTGCAACTCATCAACGTTCACGCCGAACCGGTAATCAAAGGCGTCATTCGTTTCAAGCTTCGCCTCAGTTCTTCGCAACGCGCCGAAGCAGACGACATTTATCAGGAAGTCATCCTGCAACTACTCGCGCAGTTGCAGAAGTTTCGCAAACTCCCGGAAGCGCATCCGATCGCTGACGTTCGGGGCATGGCGGCGGTCATCGCGCATCGGACTTGCGCGCGTTGGTTGCGACGACAGTTTCCCGAAAGACACGCGCTCAAGAATCGCCTTCATTATCTCGTCACGCGCCAGCGTGGTTTCGCACTTTGGCAGGACGCCGCAGGACCATTCGTAACCGGTTTCGCAGCCTGGCAAGACCAGAAACTCCCGACCAAGCGCATCCCCGAAGGTGATGCTTTAGCAACTCACGTTCGTCCACCCAAAACGAGCAAGGAATTGGCCGACACCGTCGCGGCGATCTTCAATCACATCGGTGGGCCGATCGAATTCGATGATTTGCTGAGCGCGGTTGCGTCGTTACTCGGAGTCAGCGATCAACCGATCGAATCGCTCGCTGAAGACGACGACGCGGTGGCGTCAGTGGCGATCACAACCGAGCCCGATCAGGCATGGCGCGTCGAGAAGCGGATGTTTCTGCAAAGATTGTGGGAGGAGTTGCAACAGCTTCCGCGCAATCAGCGCGCGGCGTTGTTGTTGAACCTTAAGGAGTCGAGTGGAGTCGGCTGTATCACGCTTTTCCCAGCAACCGGAATCGCCACGCTGCGCGAACTGGCAAGCGCGCTCGAGATGAGCGCCGAGAGTTTCGCGGAGTTGTGGAAC
>DATNJO010000907.1:0-6733 GCA_035603895.1 Pyrinomonadaceae bacterium | reverse complement strand
CCAAATGCAGACGTTCATCGAGACGGCTGCACGCGAACTCGGCCTGTCGACAAAGAAGATGCCGTCAGGCGCCGGTCATGATGCGCAAGACATGGCGCAGCTTGGCCCAGTTGGGATGATCTTCGTACCGAGCGTTGGCGGCATTAGTCATTCGCCACGTGAGTTTTCTCATCCGGCAGACATCGCAAACGGAGCTAACGTACTGCTACACACGATACTTAAAGTAGACAAGTAAAACCGTCTACAGATCCCGCCGAGTAATTTGTGAAACCTGTGGAGGGCTTTACGCCTGACGCGCCCAACGCAACGCTTCCGGTATCGACGCGCGCTTACCGTACATCAACATACCCACACGATAGATCCGCGATGCGATCCACATGATCCCGATCACAGTCCCAAACCCAATCAACAACGACAACGCGATCTGCCAGAACGGCGGCGTCTGCGTGACAATGCGCACGGGCATCGCCACCGGCGCGGAGAACGGCACCATCGACACCCAAAATGAGAACGACGAATCAGGACTGCGGCTGACCGGAAGAAACAGATAAAAGCTCACGACCAAAATCAAAATGATCGGCATAGCCAACTGCCCGCCTTCCTGCGGCGTCGTCACCATCGAACCGACCAGCGCATAAATCGTCGCGTAGATGAAGTAACCAAGTAGAAAGAAGAGCGCAAAGTAAACGTAGTAGACAAACGGAACGCCCGGAATATTGAATTTCAATCCCCGCGCTTTCGCCAGACTCACTCCATACAACGCAAACGCGCTGAACGCCGTGCCCCAAATCGCAAGCTGCGTCAACGCCACCAGCGAAACACCAACCAGCTTGCCCATCATCAACGTGAACGGCTTTACCGACGAAAACAATATCTCCGCGATGCGCGTCTCTTTCTCTTCAATCACCGCGCCGAGAATGATTTGACCGTACATCAGAATCGCGAGGTACATAATGAAGCCGACACCAAACACCAAAGCGAAACTCTCACCCGCATTGTGCGCCTCACCGGCATCCCCGATTTTTACTGACTGCAACTGGATCGGCTGAAACAAACCCTGCCGCGTCCCCGGGTCCACTTTAGCTTCGATTAGCCGCTGCTCTCTGACGGCACGAGTTAACGCCGATCGCAAAACCCTGTTACTGAAAAGGTCCCCCGGGTTGTTGTTGAAGAACTCAGCGTTGCCCTGTTGCATGAAATCAGGAGGCAGAATCAGATATCCATCGATCTCTTTGTTTTGCAAACGCTCTTCGAGTCGATCCCGCTGTGCGCCGGCGTCCGGCCCGATCGCAGGAACCTGCTCCAACCGAAAGATACGGGCAGGCATTTCCGGCATTGACCGCACTTGATCTGTCTGCTCCGAAGCAGCAGCCGGTTCATCATTAGCCAACGCTGCTTCGAGGCGTGTGTAGAGCTTTCCGGTTTGGTCCATTACGGCGACGCGCATCGGATCGCCTGCATCAATGCTCAGAACCAGCGCCGGCACGATGCCGAAGAGCGCCATCACCGCGGGCAATAGAATCGTGGACAAGATAAACATCTTCGCGCGGACGCGTTGGATGTATTCACGTTTAAGTATGGCGAGAAACTTTTTCATGCGTGTTCGCTAACCTTGGTAATGAAGATGTCGTTCAAACTCGGTTCTACCATTTCAAACTTACCGATCCTGGCGCCGGAATCGATCAGCCGTCGCAGCAAAACCTGCGCGTCTGCTCCCTGTGCGAGCAACGCTTGCGCTTCATCGGCATGGCGCACGAGTTTGCTGACGAGCGCCGGGTCGTCCAACACGCCGTCACCACCTTCGCAACGCACGGCCACCGAGTTGCGCCCAAAGCTGCTCTTGAGCTCGCGCAAACTACCGGCAAGAACTTTCTGCGAGCGATTGAGCAGACAGATGTCGTCGCAGATCCTTTCGGCAACTTCCATCTGGTGAGTAGAGAAGATGATCGTCTTTCCGGCGCGTTTGAGATCGAGCACGATCTCTTTCATGAGTTCGACGTTAATTGGATCGAGGCCGGAGAATGGTTCGTCGAGAATCAGCAGATCGGGATCGTGAAGCACGGCGGTGAGAAACTGAATCTTCTGCTGCATTCCTTTTGACAGCTCCATCGAGCGTTTGTTTTTCCACTCCGAAAGTTTCACGCGCGCGAGCCACTCGTCGATCCGCTTTTCGATCTCGTTGCGGCTCATGTTCTTGAGTTCCGCAAAGAACCGCAGTTGATCGGCGATCTTCATACGGCGATAGAGACCGCGTTCTTCCGGTAAGTAACCAATGCGATCCTGGATTGCCGCGTCGATCTTGCCGCCGAAGAGTTGGATAGTGCCGGTGTCTGGAGCGGTGATATTGACGATCATGCGGATGGTCGTGGTCTTCCCGGCGCCGTTCGGTCCGAGTAGTCCAAAAACGCGTCCGGCACGCACGGTCAGGCTCAATTCCTTCACCGCCGTGAAGTCGCCAAAGCTCTTGCTAACCCGGTCTAGTTGTACGGTAATATCCGTGGTCATCGATTTTTTCTTGTTCTCATACTATAGTTAGCCCCTGCGTTCTCCCCGGTACGTCGAACCCTGCTTACCACTATGCCATTCACTTCCCATCGCCGCCGTATCGCCATAATCACGTTCGCCTCGTGTGTCTTGCTGCTTGTCTGGTCAAACGTCGGAGCGCAAACGACGCAAACGACGCCGCAAAAACCACAAGAAGACGTTGTACGCGTTTACACCGAACTCGTCCAGACCGATGTGATGGTTTTCGACAAACAGGGTCGCTTTGTTAACGGTCTGACTAAAGAAAACTTCGAACTGCGCATCGACGGCAAGCCCCGGCCGATTCAAGCCTTCGAACAGATCACCGCCGGTAGCGACGAAGAAACGCAACTCGCCGCGGCTCGGGGCGCGACCACGGTTAACCTAAAACGTCCTGCACCACTCGATCGCGGCCGCATCGTCTTTTTCTATATCGACGACTTTCACATGAATCTGGAGGGCATCGTCGCTGCCAGAAAAGTGATCAACGCCTTCCTCGACAAGCAGATGGGCCAAAACGATCAGGCGGCAATCACTTCCGCCACCGGCCAGATCGGTTTTCTCCAGCAACTCACCACCGATCGGATGGTGCTGCACAAAGCGCTCGAGCGTGTCACGCCGGGAAATTATGCGGTGCGCGACATTGACCGGCCACCAATGAGCGAATATCAGGCGATGCTGATCGAGCGCGGCGACAACGTCGTGTTTGATTACTTCGTCACTGAGACGATCCGCCAAAATCCCGGACTGAACCGCCTAACCGCCGCACAGATCGTTCGTGGCCGAGCACAATCGTTACAAAGCCAAGCCGAGAGAGTGAACTCGAATACTCTCGCCGGTCTGGAATCTCTCGTGCGCTCGGCGCAGAAGCTTCCCGGCCGCAAGCTCGTGTTCTTTCTTTCGGGCGGTTTTCTGATCGACACCCGGCGCAGCTCCATAATAAACAAGCTGCGCAATGTTACTGACGCGGCCGCTAAAAGCGGAGTAGTGATCTACTCAATGGATACTCGCGGTCTCGTCGCTTCGTTACTAGATGCAAGCACTGAGGCGGCTTTCGATCCCGGTGGCCAGCTCGCCGGTGCAACTTCAACCTTCGGCGAATTGTCGGCGACACAAGACCCGTTAAATGCACTCGCCGCGGATACCGGCGGCAAAGCGATCTTCAACACCAACGATATCCAAAAGGGGCTCGCGCCGGCGCTTAAAGAAACCTCGTCATACTATTTGCTCGCGTGGAAACCTGATGTCGAGACGTCAGGCCGCTTCCGGCAACTGGAAGTAAAACTCGTGGGCCGCCCCGATCTCAGCGTCAGAGTTCGCAAAGGTTTCTTTGACGTAGATCCAGCAGAGCCCACAGTCGAGGCGAAAAAGAAACCCGAAAAGACTCCGCCGGTGAAAACCGCTGCGGCAACACTGCGTGAAGCCATCACAGCAGCGTATCCGGAGCGCGCTTTGCCGATACAAATGAGCGTCGATTATTACGAGGTTCCAGAGAAAGGATCGACGCTCTCGACTTCGATCAATCTTCCCGGCGAGTTTCTTTCGTTCGGCCAGCAGCCGGATGGAAAGATTCAGGCGATTGTCGATCTCAGCGGCGTTTACTACGACGAGAAAGGTAAGGCGCAGGCGAATTTCCTTGAGCGCATCGTGACCACCGCTCCAACGCTCGAAGCGACAAAGGGCTATGACGCCGACATCATCTTCAACTATCCGGCGACGTTGCCGCCCGGGCTTTACAACGTGCGAGTCGCCGCGCGCGACGAGAAGAGTCGCCGTGTCGGCAGCACGCACGCGTGGATCGAAATTCCCGATCTCACGAAGAAACAGTTAACCATCAGCAGCGTGCTTTTGGGTGAACGATCGCCAACCGTAACCAACGTTTCCGACAATAACGATACTAGTCCGGTCGCGTTGAGTGCGAGTCATCGGTTCAAACGCGATTCCACGTTGCGATTTCTCGTCTTTGTTTACAACATGGCGCTGGCGCCCGCGGATCAGAAACCGGATGTGGCGGTGCAAGTGCTGGTCTTGCGCGACGACCAACCTGTGATCACGACGGCGGTGCGCAAGATCAATACTGAAGGCGTGGCGGATATAACGCGTCTTCCCTACGCTGCCGAGATTCCGATGTCGGATTTAGGACCAGGCCGTTACGTGCTGCAAGTCTCGATCATCGATCGTGTGGCAAAGCAGAGCACAATACGCAAGACTCACTTCGACGTCTATTAGCCTCACGTGACCAAACCGTGGAAACCGACCAGGGAGCAACTCCTCGCAGCGACCGAAAAGACGGTGCGCGACATAATCGCTCCCAACCTGCGCGTGCTCTTTTGCGGGATCAATCCCGGTCTCTACACCGCCGCGGTGGGCCATCATTTCGCGCGTCCCGGCAATCGTTTCTGGCCAGCGCTTCATGCAGGTGGATTTACCGAGCGAGTGTTATCGCCGTTTGATGAACGCGAACTACTGAAGAGCGGTTACGGCATTACCAATGTCGTTATGCGAACGACCGCAACGGCGGATCAACTTAGGCGGGAAGAGATCATTGCAGGTGGCGAGCGGTTGCGAGCAAAGGTACTGCGTTATAAACCGCACGTACTGGCGGTGTTGGGTCTCGGCGCGTATCGCACGGCGTTCGATCAACCGAAAGCCGCCGTCGGCCAACAAACCGCAACAATCGGCAACACACTACTTTGGGTCTTACCAAACCCCAGCGGCCTGAACGCGAACTACCAAGCCGCCGATCTCGCACGCTTGTTCCGAGAACTGAAAACCTTTTCCGATTCCTGTTAGTCCGTGTCTGTCTGTGTTCGTCCGTGGCTACAAATACGACAGCCACCAGTCTTTTCGTCTCTGCTTCACACCGGCGAACCACTTACAAAGCGGATACAGCAACAACACACCGCCAATCCAACAAACATAAACTACCGCGAGATTGAAACCCATGTTTGGCTGCGCGCCGGTCCAACTGATCGGCGTTTGAAACAACCACGCGGTTGGTTTGCCAAAAGCGAGATGCAGCACGATCGAGATCACGTGCGCGGTGGGCCATTGGAGTAGATAGAAGAAAAGCGGCACGCGTCCGAACGTTACGAAAAACTCGCGCAACCAGCCTCTGCCTGGTCCGTTTTCGAAACCACGCAAAGCAAGAATCGACGGCCCGAGAGTCATCAAAAGAAACAGCAGCGACGGCGGATACTTCGTCGTGTTTATAAACGACAGGAATGTGAAAAGCACATTTTTCTGCGTCGACCATTCGGCCGGATCGCCGTAGATATTGATCACACGCAGAATGACGAACAGTGCGGTCACGGTTCCACCGATAATTAAAAGCAGACGCCGCCGTCGTTGAGCGTCCAACTCGTAAAGCCGTCCGAACGCATACCCCGCGGCCATCACACCAACCCACGGCACGAGCGGGTAGATCACGATCAGCACCGGACTCGGAAATCCCACAATCGGAAACGCCTCAAACGCCTGGTGCAACAAGATCCAGATCTTCTCGCCAAAACCCGGCGTCGGCGTGCCTGGTCCACGCCAACTCGTCACGCGATAACCATCGAGCAGGTTATGCAACGCGATCATTGCCAGACCAAAGCCACCGACAACTTTCAACGGCAGGTGAATCAGTGCCGCCAACACGATCATCGACACGCCGATGATCCAAATCACTTGCAGAAACGCGAGCATCCGCGGGTCGAAGCTGAATGTGACTCCCAGCCGCACCAGCGTCACTTCGAGCACAATCAACCAGATTCCGCGCGTGACCAGAAACCGCGATAGGTCGGCTTTGCTCTTCCCGCGCGATAACTGTAGATAAGCGCCAGTGCCCGCGAGAAACACAAACACCGGCGCGCAGAAATGCGTCACCCAGCGCGTCAGGAAAAGTGCAACGTTGGTTCGCGAGAGATCGGTAGGATCGAATGCCTGCGCCGCGTTATGAACAAAGTCGCGCGTATGGTCCAGCATCATGATCACCATCACGATGCCGCGCAGGAGATCGAGTGAGTCGATTCTACGTTTTTCTGGTGTCACTGTTGTCTGCGTTCATGCTGCGGCTCCCGAGCCAGAGAAGCAGTGCGGCGAGGCCGCACGCGAGCGGACTTATCAGGTAACCGTATCTCATCATACCCGGATTCGTTGCGGCGCCGAGGATATCATTAATCTTGCCGATTAGTGGCGCGCCGATACCATAGGCCGTGAGATTAAC
>DATNJO010000906.1:0-5088 GCA_035603895.1 Pyrinomonadaceae bacterium | reverse complement strand
GGATCGTCGGGTCCGCAGTCGCGAGCGCTCGCACCGTTGGCACAGATGCCTCCGGGTGAATCGTCAATGGCGTGCGCCCACGTATAAGTTCCCAGTACCGATAAACCTCGCGAGAATCTTTTTTCGAGTTTGCTTTGCAATGCGTTGTAGTTCGACTTGCCACTGTAACGCGTGGCGATCACTTGACTGATGCCGGGCACTTCGCGCGAGCCTGGTCCACCCTCGTCGTTAGCTGTGCCGATGTTCTGTAGCACCAAAAGATTTCGTCCCAACGAACCAACGTATCCAACTTCCCCAAGCCAGTTCTGCCTAAACTCCCATTGCAAAGTCAGATTGTACTGGTGATACATCTCGTCCTTGCGATTCGGATCGTTGAAGCGAATGATGCCGCCGGTCGGTGCCGGAAAACTCGACCCGGGAGCTTGAACAGTGAAAGGCGCCGTGGGAATTCCGTTGTCGAACGGATTGCGCGACTGGAAGACTGCCGGACACCCACCCGGCGCGGTGATCGGAGTGCACCCAAAACTTCCTGCACCCGTCCCGGGGTTCGCACTCAGGGGCTGAGCCGCGCTGATGTCTACCGCGTACAGTAGGCCATAGCCGCCGCGCAGAACCATCGACTTGTCCGACTTTAAACCACTGTAGGCGAAACCGATGCGTGGACCAAAGTTGTTCTTGTCGGTGTTTGCCAGATCGCGTCCGCCGGACGCATTGTCACCCGCCATTTGAAGCGTTCGCGTCGCCGGATCCAGGTTGCTCTGGAGGTCGAAACGTTCAGTGGGCGCCGTGAAGACGTCGTAACGCAGTCCAAGATTCAACGTCAGATCCGAATTGACTTTCCAGTCGTCCTGCACGAAGAACGCCATCTCTTTGCTCGACTGAAAGTATGGACCACCTGGATCGCCACGGCCCACGAAGCCGGGTTGATAACCGAGCAGGAAGTTGGCTAGCGACGAACCGGTATCGTTTGGTCCAATGCCGTTGTAATTGCCGTTAACGAAGCCGCTGTTGGTGGTGCCGTATTGATAGTTGCCTTTCGTGCCGTTGTTGCGGCCGCCATCGTAGTTGCTGTTCTGACGAACGCGATAATCGCCGCCAAATTTGAAGGTTGAGTTTCCCTTAATGACCGTAAGCGCGTCGGCAACGTGGAAATTGTTCGACAGGAAATAGAATGGACCACCGTCACCGGTGAATTCGGTAGCGCGATCGGTGCCGGTGAGTTCATCCACGATGCCTACCAGCACGATGCCGCTGGTGTTTGGACTGATGTTGATGTTGGGCGCGCCGAGTTGAGCCGACACAGTCGGACTGAATCCGCCAGTGCCGTTGACGCCGGTGTTGAAAATTCCGATGTCCACGCGTGTCACGCCGAAACGAGCGTCGTTTACGACCGTGGGCGAGAAGATGTGCGTGTCGCCCATCGTGAAACCTTTGGCATCGCCAAACTCGTCGCCCGCTGACGGGCCTGCGGGCAGATCGTTGCCGGTTGGTGACGTGCCCAACGGGAAGAAGTTGTCGCGCGACCGCGCCGAGTCTGACTTGCTGTAGCGACCGAAGATCGTGTTCTTGGAAGTGATGCGATGATCGATGCGGATGTCGTAACTGTTGACGTTCGCGTGTTCCGAGCGATTTGTCAGAAAGTTGCGGCCGGGGCCCGGAAGGGTCGGCAACGGAAACGCATTGACATAGGCGAGTGCAAATTGAGAAAAGCCGCCGCAGCTCGGACAGTTACGCAGATCGTTACCGGGAATCGGCGTTCCGTTCGGCGCGAAGATCGTTCCGCGCGGTGCGATCACAGAGCCGCCGCCGGCCAGCTGATAAGTTATCGGATTATTCGGCTGCAGGAGTTCGCCAAAGTCGCCGACGCGCATTCGCGCTGTCGGCACCGGCACCGCCGCATTTGGATCGCCGGCGCCGCCGAAGATCGGCGTGGAATTTCGTTGACCATTCAACGAGAAGAAAAAGAAAGAACGATTGCGGCCATCGTAAAAAGCCGGAGTGCCTTCACCAGGTCGCGGCAGGAAGATTGGACCACCGACAGTGCCGTAGAAGTTGTGCGTAACGTAGTTCGGCACTGGCAACGAACCCGGATCGTCAAATCGGCTCGCAGCGGCGCTGAGAAAACGGCCCTGGTAGATCTCGCCGACGGTTCCATGAACGTCGTTGCCACCGGACTTGAACGTCGTCGAGATGATGCCACCGCCGGCGCGTCCTGATTCTGCCGAAGGCACACTCGTTTCAATCTTGAATTCAGCGATCGCGTCCGGCTGCGGATAAATCGCGATCTGCGCAAACTGTCCTTCGTTGTTGTCCACGCCGTCGAGCGTGAAGTTGTTGTTGGTTGCGCGGGCGCCGTTGACTACGAGCACCGAACCGCCTGATTCACGGAAGCGAGTAGATTCCGTGTTGTTCTGTCCACCGCCACCCGCGACGAAGTTACCGCCGCCGCCGAGCAGACCCAGGTTTGGACGAACCACGCCGGGAGAAAGACCGGCGAGCAGTGTGAAGTTTCGCTGTGGCAGCGGCAGGTCGGTGACTTGCCGGCCCGTGATGATGTCGCCGCGCACGCTTGTTTCGCTTTCCACCAGCGGCGCTGCGTCTGCTGTAACAGTCACCGATGAAGTAGAAGCGCTGAGTTCGCTGAATTTCACGTCGAGTGGCAGGCGGGCGTTGGTTTCCACTTGCAGGGCCTGAAAGGTGACCGCCTGAAAGCCTGGCGCCTCGACCGTGACGGTGTATTGGCCCGGCTCGAGATTGGTAACTGTGAACGTGCCTTCGTCGTTCGTCTCAGTCTCGCGCACCTCCCCGGTTTTTACACTCGTGACTTTGATTTTGGCATTGGCGACGAGCGCCTCGTTCAGGTCTCTAACGCTACCGACGATGGAGCCTTTATTACTCTGCGCGAGGGCGGAGACAGCGGTAGTTAAGAGCAAAAGTGCGAGGAACAGGACGTGGGCCGTGGCTAGAGGCTTTCTCATATTGAGTCCTTCAGGTAAGAGACAAGCTGCAAGCTTGAGCTCGAAATAACTAGCTAGATTTGTTTACTGAACAGGAATAACCGAGGCGAATGGCTGGTGCCTCGGGGGCTAAAATTAGTGCTGACAGATTGTTTGTTGTCAGAACGAACGAAGTTTTTAATACAGAATTGAGGTAGCTGTCAACATTTTTTTCGGGACGTATTGACAAATATTTCCTAGGCGGCGAAGGCGGCGGCGAACTTGCTCGCGAGGACTAAACTAAGTGCTCCGCGCAGTGTGGGCGTGTCGCCGAGAGTGGAAGGAAGGATGCGCGCCGATGGTAAACCGCGGCGAACGCTGTGTTCGATTGCTTCAGTCAGGGCGCTTTCAATCAGGTCCCACGCACGCGCGATTTCACCGCCGACAACTACGGCTTCAGGACTGAAACCGATGATCAGATTTGAAATCCCGACACCGAGATAGCGCGCCGTCTCGACCAGCGCGACCCTTGCGCTCTCTTCCCCGCTCAACGCGCGATCGACAACATCTTTAAAGGAGATGGGAGTCTTGGTTGGAGTATGCGCCAGCTTCCGGTAGCGCGCGATCGCTGCTCCCTCCGAAGAGAACGCTTCCCAACAATCGTCGCTGCCACACGAACACGGCACAGGCGCGTGCGCGCCGATCACCATGTGGCCAAACTCGCCGGCTGCGCCACGCTGTCCGCGATAAACCTGGCCGTCGAAAATGATCCCGGTGCCGACACCTTCCGCGACGAGCACCATGATGAAGTCTCTCGCGTAGTCAACTTCCGGCCGCCCAAACCACAGCTCGGCCAACGCCATCGCATTCGCGTCGTTGTCAATCACCACCGGCAGACCAACTGCACGAGAGATCTCGTCGGAGACCGGAAGATCGCGCCACTGAAAGTACGGAATATAAAGTGCGGTGCCGGTCGAAGGATCGACTAACCCGGGAAGACTCACGCCGACGCCTTCGATCGATCCCTGATAGCGCGCGTTCAATTCACGCACTGCGCTGATCACCTGGTGCAATGTCCTGTCCGGATCGGTGAGAAACTTTTGCTGATCGATCACGCGGCCGGCAAGATCGCTGCTGGCGATCGTCGTACACGTCGGGGTAATCGAAACACCGACAGCGATTGGCCCAACGGCACGCAGCTTCAACATCGTCGGGCGGCGGCCGCCGGTCGACTCGCCTTCCCCAACTTCCTCGATCAAACCTTCGCGCGTGAGATCTTCGACGATCGCGGAGATGGTCGAACGTTGCAGCGCCGTTTCGCGTGCGATCTCGGCACGCGAGATGGGTTCGCGTTCGCGAACATAGTTCAACACGATCTGCCGATTGATGTCGCGGATCGTGTTAAGGCGAGCTGCCTGTGCTTTTCTTAGATCGAGTCGTCGCATAGGGGGAGATCAGAAGTTACCACAACTGGAACAGGAATCCCGAACTATTGTTTCGCGCGGTACTGGTTCAGTTTGGTAGCCACGTTTTGAGTTCAGCCTTCAGGCTGCTGTCTTGAGCGAGCAAGCTAAAGCTTGAACTCCAAACTGAACCAGTACTTTTCGCGCCTTTGCCTTGCGTGACTGTGATCGTTTTGTCGACGCCGGTGACGTCAACAACTTCCGTGCTGCCGTCCGGCCACTGGATTTCGAGTTTATCCACCTTCGACGCGGCGCCCAAACCGAAGTGCAACGTCATGTCGTTTTGCGAACAGTAAACCGCGCCGCTGAAAACGTCCTGTCGCTGCCGTATCTTTCCTGCTGTCACGTAAGCAACACTACCGATCGCATCGCGCGGCCCTTTTGCGATCAATCGCAAACCCAACCAGTGTTGTCCGGTTGACGCTGCGACGTTGTGTAACAACGTCGGTTTCGCATCGAGATTGTTGATTACGAGATCCAAGCGTCCATCGCCGTCCAGATCCCCGACAGCCAACCCTCGCCCCGGCCACGCATTCGCCAACGCACTGCCCGGCGGCGCGCCGATGCGCTCAAACTTCCCTTTCAAATTCCGAAACAGCAACGCCTGTTGCGCGTAACTCGTGCCCCACTGATGCGCGTCAACCACCGGATACACGTGCCCGTTGACGACAAACAGGTCTTGCCAACCG
>DATNJO010000905.1:0-3737 GCA_035603895.1 Pyrinomonadaceae bacterium | reverse complement strand
TAGATCGGCCCAACGTTCTTCGGACCGAAGTAATCGGCCGCAAACGCCGGCATCGTTCCAAAACCTCCGCCGTAACACATCAACACAACAAACGTAAGCAGAGTCGTGCCCACGACCATGCTGGAACTGGCCAACAACCAGAACAACAACACCTGGATCAGAAACATCACCAAGAACGTCATCCGCCTGGTAATCGAATCAGACACCCACGCCCAAAACACCCGCCCCACTGCGTTGCCGATACTCGCAATGCCGACCATGCTCGCCGCCACTACCGCTGTCACTCCAACCAGCTCCTGAAAGATCGGCGCTTCCTGCGAGATGACCGCGATACCCGCGAGCGTGTTCAGAAAAAGCAATAACCAGAGCGCGAACCATTGCCATGTGTGCAGCGCCTGCGCGAGCGTGTAATCTCCGCTGGCGCGTTGCGAGACTTGTGATGCGGAAGGCGTCCATCCTTTCGGCAGCCAACCTTCAGGCGGATTCGTCATGAAGAATCCCGTAACGACCGTTACGATCAAATACGCGATCCCGAGATACGCAAACGTATCGAGCACGCCGACACGCTGAATCAAATAGGTCGCAACAGGTGCGGTTATCAAAGCACCCGCGCCGAATCCACCAACCGCAATTCCCGTGATAAGACCGCGACGATCCGGAAACCATTTCACCAGCACGGCTACCGGAACGATGTACGCGAAGCCAAGACCCAATCCGCCGATGAAGCCAAACGTCAAATAAAGCCACCAGAGTTTGTTAGCCGAAAAGCTCGCCAGAAACACTCCGAGGCCGTAAAGCGCACCGCCAGTGATTGCGACCACACGTGGCCCTTTGCGATTGAGCCACAAGCCGCCGAAGAACGCCGCAACTCCGAGCACGAAGATGCTGATGGTGAACGTTAACGTGACTTCAGCAATGGACCATCCAAATTGACTTACTAACGGTGTGCGAAAAACACTCCACGCGTACACTGCACCCAAAGCGATCTGTAGCAATATCCCGGCAACAGCAATTACCCAACGATTAGTTCGCATTTCCCCTATCCTTGCTCTCAACCTTGTCCGCCAAATTCCTGCCAAACGTTTCTACCAAGTCTGTGCACGCAGCGAGACCGCGTCGAAAATCCGAGTTAAAAGACCGCCGCAGTAATTTGAAAAGACCCGGCGGTTTTGCCGCGTTCCCATTCTCTTTCAGTTCAATTTCGCCGAGCGTTTTCAACAACAGAAGCGCGTTTCGTGTCGCGCGAATTGTCGCGGCATCACTAGCGACCGCGACTGCCTGCCGCACAACTGCATCACCACCACCCAACGTGCCACGCATCAGTTCGAGCAGTCCCTCGTCGTGCATGAGCTGAAGCACTTCATACGCAGCCAGGATCGCGTCGGCATGTCTTGTCGGCACTGTCTCCAACCGCACGCTCAGTTCGTGTTGCGGATCGCGTGGCGGCAGAGTCAAAGGTATCGGTTGGGCCATGAGCTTTCTCCTCCTTTACCGTGCACGCAGCGGTTCGATCTGAAATAGTTTTGGTCCAGGCAGGTGATAATCGGCACGCTGCCATTTGCGTTCGACTTCCACGCCACGCTGCGGTGTCGGATGCCCCCAACGTGAATTGGTTCGTGGCAACGGACTCTCTCCGACTTCTCCCAACACAACCATCTTCACTGCGACTTCTTTGAACGCAGGCGTGTGCGTAACCGGATCGGTGTGGCTGCTGGTTAGACGGTTTATCGCGTTCTCAACCGAGTTCATTGGCACGTACAGTTCTTTTCCGCGAACACGATCCGTCACCACTGCACGCACGCGGATCTTTCCGTAGCGTGAAATGAGCTGCACCCAACTACCCGTGGTTATATTTCGCTCCTGGGCCAATTCCGGCGAGACTTCCACAAACGTGTCGGGCGTCTTTGCGCCGATACCCGCGGTGCGATAAGTCAGATTCCCTTCATGGAAGTGTTCGAGCAAACGGCCGTTGTTAACGTGCAGATCAAACTCGGCATCGGGTTGTTCGGGCGGTTCGTTCCAGGCGATCGGAAACAGACGCGCCTTACCGTCCGGAAAGAAAAACTCTTTCGTGTAAAGCAATGGTTGATCTGAACCGTCAGGCGCCACTGGCCATTGAAGTGATTTGTATCCTTCGAGACGTTCGTAAGTTACTCCGGCAAACATCGGCGCCAGCGCGGCGATCTCATCCATCACCTCAGACGGATGCTGATAATTCCAGTCAGCGCCCATGTGGTTTGCCACATCGCGAATGATCTGCCAGTCAGGCCGGCAACCTTCGAGCGGTTCAAACACCTGGTAAAGACGCTGGATCCGGCGTTCACTGCTCGTAAACGTTCCGTCTTTTTCCAAACTCGGCGCCGCGGGCAACACGACATCGGCAAACTGGCAAACGTCGCCGAAAAAGACTTCCTGTATCACCAAAAAGTCGAGCTGTGCGAAAGCGTTGTCGACGTAGTTGGCATTCGAATCGACGATGCTCATCTCTTCGCCGATGATGTACATCGCCTTCACCTTGCCCGCGTAAATCGCGTCGACCATCTGGTGATTGTCGAGACCGATCTGATTCGGCAGCTTGACCTTCCAGTAGGCTTCGAAGCGCGCAAGTGTTTCAGGATCGGTAACCGGTTGATAACCCGGTAGATAGTTTGGCATCGAGCCGTTGTCGCTGGCGCCCTGTACGTTGTTATGTCCGCGCAACGGATAAGCGCCGGTGCCGGGGCGCATGTAGTTTCCAGTGACGAGCAGCAGGTTCGATATCGCGGTTGAAGTATCTGAACCCATGCTGTGTTGCGTGACACCCATGGCCCAACAGATACACACCTTCTCAGCATCCGCGATCATGTGGGCCACCTGTCTCAGCGTTTCGATGGGCAGGCCGCAACGCTCGGCGGCAAACTCCATCGTAAACGGCTCGAGACTCTTGCGATACGCATCAAACCCGTTTACCCAACGGTTGATGAAATCAGTTTTGGCAACGCCGTTGTCGATCAGGTAACGCGTCACGGCCGACAACCAGATCAGATCTGTTCCCGGCTCTGCATGCAGATGAAGGTCAGCACGGCGCGCCATTTCGTTTTCACGCAGATCGGAAACGATCAACTTCAGGCCGTGAAGTTTTTGCGCGCGCTTGATGCGCGTGGCGAGCACCGGATGACTCTCAGCGGTATTGCTGCCGATGATTACGACAAGATCGGCGCTGGCGATGTCAGTAAATGAACCCGAATCACCACCGTAACCCACCGTGCGAAAAAGTCCCGTGGTCGCGGGTGACTGACAGTAACGCGAACAGTTGTCGATGTTATTTGTACCAACCACTGCACGAGCGAGTTTCTGCATCAGGAAACTCTCTTCGTTCGTGCACTTCGAAGACGAAATCAGGCCAATCGAATCCGGACCATTTTCGGCCTTGATCTCATTCAAACGTCGCCCCACAAAGCTCAGAGCCTCTTCCCAACTCGCCTCTCTGAATGCGCCGTTTTCTCGAATCAAAGGCTTCGTCAACCGGTCTTCACTGTTGATGTGATCCCACGCAAACTTTCCTTTGATACAGGTCGATATTCCGTTTACCGGTCCCTCAAATGGTTCGATCTTGAGGATGTGACGATCCTTGGACCACACATCAAACGCGCAACCGACACCACAGTAAGTACAAACAGTTTTCGTCCGGCGAATACGCGATTCGCGCATTGCCTCCTCGGCTTCGGAGACACGCATGATGGGATCGAAACCGGTTT
>DATNJO010000904.1:0-9646 GCA_035603895.1 Pyrinomonadaceae bacterium | reverse complement strand
TTCACTGAACAACTGATCCAGTTTCTGAGCGTCTTCGTCGGGAAGCTCCCCGCGACTCTTAGCTACTACTGTTCCATCGTTCGTCACAATCTCAACACCAACAAGCTGTCCAGACGCCACGATTTGATCGATCGTCGCCTGGCGCTGTTCGACCGATTGCTCGTTGAGCAACATCACCAGCAGCGACGCCGTGTCGCGCAGTGTTTGATGTTGGGTGGCTAGCGTGTCGCGTCGAAGTTCAGTCGCCTGTTGCAGGATCTCGTCCGGAAGAACGTAGAACCACTTCTCCAGCGAGCGATTGAGAAACAAGTACGAGAAGACGGCCATCGCCGTGATTGGCAGAAAGCTGATCGAGATGAAATAGACAAGCAGACGCGTCTTTACTTTCGAGCCGAGCTGGCGCTCTTGGCGTTCGCGCCGCAGCTTGAGCAGATTGCGAACGAAGATAAAAAGAAAGACGAAGAACGCGACGAAATTGAGTGTCGAGAGCGCGTAAAGCACGAGCGCATCGGCGGCGGTGTCGGGCTTGACAACCGTCCAGAGCCAGAGCTGTTGCGAGACGATGATGGCGAGCAGGAGGACGAGCGTGGTGCCCAACACCCACAGCATCGCGCGGCGGCGTCGGCGAATTCGCTCCCTGCGCTCGGGGGTCAGGTTTTCCGCGTTGTCGTTCATGCGGGAACATTCAGTTTACAGCCACAGACAAACACCGACAACACGGACAAGCCGAGAAGACTCCTCGCGCAAAGGCGCCAAGGCGCAAAGAAGACTCTTTTGAATCGCGGCGCGCTTTGCGCGTTTGCGCCTTTGCGCGAGAAATATCTCTTCGGGTGGAGTATGGGCCGAGGCGTCGCGTAGAATGGCGCGCAATGCCCAACATCTTTATCAATGAGTTTGGCCGCACGCGCAGCGTCTGGCGAGCGGCGCTTTTCGTCGCCTCATTTGTAGCCATTCTGCTGTTGCTCACGATCATCCTGCGCGGCATCTATGTGGCGCTTTTTGAGTTTGGGACGTTTCCCCGTCTCGCGTTTCTTCCGGACTTAATCTTTCGCGTCTCACTGCTGATGGCGGCGCTCGGCGGAGGTTACGTGTGCGCGCACTGGCTCGAAGGTCTGCCGTGGCGATCTCTCGGAGTCACGTTTCACCAAAACTGGTTGCGAGATCTTTTGGTTGGTTTTGCGATCGGTTTTGTGGTGCTCGCGGTCGGGGTGGGCGTCGCGGCTGCTGGAGGAGGGCTGCGCTTCTCGTTCGACGGAGCGATCCTGCCGATTGTGCGTTCACTCGTTGGTTCGGCCTTGTTGTTGTGCGTAGCTGCGCTGGCCGAGGAAGCCATATTTCGCGGTTATCCGTTGCAAACGTTTGCGCGCGCGCACCTCGCGTGGTTCGGCATTTTGGTTACGTTGGTGTTCTTCGCCTACGTTCATCTGACGAATCCCAATGCAACGTTGGGCATGACTTTCATCAACACGGCGATCGCGGGTTTATGGTTCGGAATCGCTTACTTGCGCACGCGCAGCTTGTGGTTTCCGTTAGGTCTGCACTGGGCGTGGAACTGGGCGCTGGGCGCGTTCTTTGGCTTACCGGTCAGTGGCATGAATCTCGTTTCACATCCATTGCTCCAGGGCAGCGATGCCGGTCCGGCGTGGCTTACCGGCGGCAATTACGGAATCGAAGGCGGAATCGCCGGCACGATCGCGCTGGTTTTAGCCACGATTTTGACTTGGCGCACACGGCTCGTCTCCGCAACGCCCGAACTAAAAAAGCTCACCTCGGAAGAAAACCCTGTGGTAACTTCACCCGTAGTAAGCATTCGACCTGCGGACGACGCTGTTTAATCGCGGCGTAAGTGTTGTTAACACTCCTTTCCTCTCTCCCGTCTTAACCGGTGTCATGGCGACCGCCAACATGCTGGTGATTAATCCATTGGCCGATGCCGTTCCCGAAATGGCGAAGGAACAGCCCGTTGAAATCGGGTTGGTCAAAGCGGTGCTTGAAGGTGACCGCGAAGGTTTCGGACGTCTCTACGATCTTTACGCGCCGCTGGTGCACGGCATTCTGCTGGCGCGCGTACCGCGAACGGAAGTTGACGATCTCGTACAGGACATTTTTCTGCACGCTTTCAAGAAGCTTCACACGCTACGCGACAGTTCGGCCTTTGGTCCGTGGATCGCAATGATCGCTCGAAATCGTACGGTTGATTACTACCGGCGCTCGCGCGAGACGGTCGAGATCACTGACGAGATGCGCGGGACGGACAAACAGGAGTCGAAGGCAGCAGAGATTCTGGAACTGATTCGGGGTTTACCGGAAGCGTATCGAGAGACTCTGGTGCTGCGTTTGGTGGAAGGCATGACTGGGCCAGAGATCGCTGCGCGCACGGGATTAACGGCGGCATCGGTACGCGTCAATCTTCATCGCGGGATGAAACTACTCCGCGAGAAGCTCACGCTGACGGAGGGCGTATGAACGACGACTATTTGTGGGACAAGAGCGGCGAGCCCGACCCGCAGATTCAACAACTCGAAGAGATCCTCGGCACACTGCGCTATCAGCCGAAACCGCTGGAGCTTCCCGAAGAGTTGTCTCCTGCGCGACGTAACTACGTTCCGTGGCTCGCAATCGCAGCCACCCTGGTGATCGCATTGTTGACCGGTGGCCTGTGGCTCAAAATCCAAACCCAGGACGCATCGATCCCTTCCGTCGCGATCGCACAGCCAGAGGCGCCGGTCATTGGTCCGGCTTTATCCGTGTCATCCGTGTCATCCGTGTCCGACAACTCTTCCAAAAGAGTCCGGCCGCGGCTAACTAAGCTCGACCGTCAAGAAGCAATCGCCGCTAAACAACAATTGATGTTCGCCCTTCGTCTCGCAAGCGAAAAATTAAATGCAGCTCATCGCAGAACTCAGGACAAACGGAGCAGTTATGAAAACACTCTGCCAAACTAAACTGGCCACACCACTCGTTGTGCTCTTGCTGATCGCGGCTTCCGCGGTTGCAACCAGAGCCCAGGATACCCGGCTGCAACTCAGCAGTCTCGATCATCTCGCCGCGAAGGCCAGCCAGTCAGTCGACGTCAACATCGACGAAAAACTGATACGCATCGCGTTGAAAGTCTTCTCGGACCAGGACCCCGAAGAACGCAAGGTCAAGGAAGTTGTCGCCGGTATTAAAGGGATCTACGTCAAGAGTTTTGAGTTTGAAAACGAAGGCCAGTACACCGCGGCTGACATGGAAACGATCCGCACGCAATTACGTGGTCCAGGTTGGACGCGATTGGTCAACGTGATGAGCAAGAAGGAAGGCAACCTCGAAGTTTACCTGCAAATGAACGGTGATGCGGTCAGTGGTCTGGCGGTGCTCAGCACCGATGCTCGCGAGCTGGTTGTCGTAAACATTGTCGGGCCGGTTGACCTCGAAAAACTCGCGAAACTCGAAGGACAGTTTGGCATTCCCGAACTCGACGTCGAACCGGCCAAACCGAAAACCAGGAACGAACAGTGAGGCTCACGATGTCTTACGTCAAATTTAAGACCTGCACCGCGCTCGTTCTGGTTCTTTTGCTCGCGGCGAACGTAGTCCAAGCCAAGGGCGATGATTTCAACTCGGTCGTGAAGATGATCGAACAGTTTTACGGCGTGAAACACGTGGGAATTCCCTTTCTCGCGAAAGCCGGAATGGGGGTCGCGCGCACCGCGGCTCGAATCAAGGGCGGCGAAGCAAAACGCATCGCCGAAGCCGGCAGCATCAAGCTCGCCGTGTTTGAGAACCAGGATTTCAACGGTGAATTTACGAAGTTTCGCAGCACGCTGAATAACGCACTAAACCAAACGTGGTCGCCGCTCGTGCAAACACTTTCCGCGACCGACGGAGAACAGGTTTACATCTACCTGCGCGAAGCGGGAGACAAGTTCAACGTGCTCGTGATCACGATTGCGCAGCGCGACGCGACGGTGGTCCAGGTCAATCTGTCACCCAGGAATCTCGCGCTTTTGATGAAAGATCCTGAAGGCACCGGCAAAGCCATCACCGAAGAAGCAACGATCATCGATCAGGAGTAACCCCATGTTTAGACATCGCCTCAGTTTTGTGTTGCTTATCGTCATTGCCACGCTCGCTTCGCAGACGGTTCGCGCGCAGGAAGTTGAAGAAACGATTCGGATCAAGACGCGCGTGGTGTTTCTCGACGCGTTGGTGAAAGACAAAAAGACTAACTTGCCGATCTCGAACCTGACGCAGGAGAACTTTGAAGTTCTCGACGAAGGCAAGCCACGTCCGATCTCTTACTTCACGCGTGAAGGCGAGGCGCGTAAACCACTCGCGCTGATCCTCGTGCTCGACCTGCGTTTGGATGGCGCCGGCCGCTTCCTGAAACAGCCCGAAATACTGAAAGCGATGGAAAACGAACTCGCGAAACTCCCGCCGGGTGATGAAGTCGCGTTCATGGCCATGAACATTGGAGAGGACGAACAAGCGATCTGGCTCAGCGAGTTTACGAATGACCGCGCAAAGATTGCGGCCGCGCTAACGCGAGTGCAGAAGATCTGTGAAAACCCGGGGGCCGCACTGCCGGAAGTTGCTGCGCAGAATCAGAAAGCCGCTGAGAACTCGGAGCCCATCGCTAATCCGAAAGAAGTCGTGTCAACGGAAGTAATCAGAGGTCGCAACGGCGCCACGATTACGCGCAAAACGATGCGCGATGGTTCGGTCAGCGTCCAACGCACGAACAAGAAAGGCGATATAACTGTCGACATGGGCGACATGTACGACTTGTCCGCCGCAGTGCGCGATGCAACGCGCAAGGCGCAAACGCTTCGACCCAACTCACAAGTGTCTCTCGTGTGGGTGTCTGATGGCATCGTGCCGATCTTCTTCGAGGATCGCGATGCCACGGAAGAGATAATCGTTCGCGACAACGTGATCTTCAACGCGCTCACTGTTGAATTACGCACGTTGTTCAAATTTCTCTTGCCCATCGGGAAACCGATTGCGGGTTGGGTCGGACTCAGTATCTACGGCAGCGCAAAACATCTCGCGCAGCGTTCGGGTGGTGAAGCGGTGAAGGTTGGGCGAGTGAAAGATTACGGGGCGGGACTTTCGCGCATCATCGGCAATCTAACCGCGCGCTACAGCCTCGGCTTCACCCTTGCGGAAAACGAAACCGACGACGGGCGCATGCACCAGCTCGAAGTGCGTGTCAAAGCCCAGGACGAGAAAGGCAAGAAGCGCAAACTCCTCGTCACCTCCCGCCAGGGCTACTACATGACCGAAACCAAACCCGCGGAAGCCACCGTCCGCGCACAGTAGCCACAAAAGGCACAAGGAGCACAAGTAGGTTCAAACCTTTGTGCTTCTTGTGCTTTTTTGTGGCCTTAAATAAACAACTCGGCAGGTACGTGGAAATAATTCGCAAGAGCGCGTGCACTTGTTTTGCTGATGCCGCGTTTACCGTTAAGCACTTCGGAAGCGATGCCTTTTGAACCAAAGACTTCCCACAGTTGACTCTGCTTCACGCCGCGCGCTTCCATCAGATGATTTAGCACTTCGAGTGGTGTAGCCTCGTTTGGCTGGTAGAACCTCTCCTCGAAATCTTCGATCAGACGAGCCAACAGTTTCAGAAGTTTTTCTTCCTCAGCCGACAGCTTTTCACCCTTCTGCATCAACTTCTCGACGATACCCAACATTCGAACGTTCTCCTCCTCGGTCTCGATCACAACTGGCATCGTGCGAGACAGAAGACGCCGGTAACGTACAGGATCAATTCTGCGGACTGCGGTATTCATTCTTTCCATTTCCCTCGGTCATACTCCTCGTGGGTCATGATCGCAACTATAAATACCGTTTGGCTGCGGTAAACGATCCTGCTCACCAACCGGTACTTATTGCCTTTGATGTTGAAAACCGTATACCGGTCCACCAAATCCGCACTCGGATAAACTTGTTTGAGTTCGGCCAGGTTCTGCCACTTAGCTTTCTTAACCACCGTGTACCACGCGTTCAATGAACTCGCGGCATCTCTATGCAGTGAAGTAAAGTTGCGGATACGTTTGAAACTAATCACATTCATCGCCAGGCCGTGAGGTAGCACTGCGGTTAAGCCTCAATTGAACGCGGATGTTCTCATCTTGAGAACCACCTGTCAAGTGGTCCTAATTCACGACAAAACTACTGGGGCGCCGCGTTTGGCGCGGAGGAGGAGGGCGGCGGAGCCGCCGTTGATGGAGAGTTCGAGGAAACCGGCGCTGCCCCAGATGGCGAAGAGTTTGTCTTTCGTGCCTGCTTCGTCGGCGAAGAACTTGCGAAATTGTCGAATCACTTTTCGTCCGACGAGCAGCTTTACCTGATCTGAGTCAGGTACGTCGGCGCGGGTGAAGTTGGTGATGCAGTTGCCGAAATGATCGATGTGAATTATCCGGCCTCTTAGCGATCCATCCTGATCCCGCACCGGAACGAGCGGCGCCAACCGCACCTCGTTTTCAATCCGTGGCCCAACCTGCTCCGGCTTCACACCTGTTGAAAGGGCTGCGGCGACGGGCGCAAAGACATCCCGGCCGTGAAAACTGGGACTGGGATCGGAATGAAAGTACTTGTCTTCCGTGATCTCAAATACTTCATATCCTGATTCACGGTCGCAAATGTAACTGAAGAGGCCGTTGTCTGGACCAACGAAGTAATGCGAACCAGCACGAACTACGATCCCACGACGCGCTGAACCAACACCCGGATCAACAACTGCGACGTGAGTTGCTCCGGGAGGAAAATCGCGATAACAGGTCAGTAAAGTAAAAGCGCCGGCCTCGATATCCTGAGCCGGCACTTCATGCGTTATGTCTACAAGCGAAACTTCCGGGTTGATGGTGAGGACCACACCCTTCACTGCTGCAACGAAGTAGTCCGCGGTCCCGAAGTCCGTGAGTAAAGTGATAACGGACTTCACATCACGCCCGTGTCAGTTGAAGTACGAATCTTCAAATGCTGGCCGCGGTCGAGGCGAATATCTTTGCCACGTTGAGTCATCACACCAGCGGTGCCTGCGCCGCCGCCGATGATCGCGCCAATCGCCGCGCCTTTTCCGCCACCGGCGATCGCACCGATGATCGCGCCGATACCGGAAGCTGCGCCGACTTTAGCAGCGTCGTCCTTCGTCGAATCACGACCTTTGACGCCGCCTTCCGAATCGACATTCGGCTCGTTGTCGCCGCCCATCGGCGAGATTTCCACCAGATCGGCATGAAGTTCGGCAGTGCGATTGTCAGGCGAACGAATCTGATCGAAAGCGAGTTGGAGTTGAGCCGTGCCCTTCACTTTACCCGGACGCTTCACCTGTGAGATGTGCCCGTCGATGATGTAACCGGCATATTGCGCTGGTTCGACAACGCGCGCCTGAATTCGATCGCCGCGCTGGCTCGCGTCGGTGGAAACCGGCGTGATCAGTTCGAGCGCGAGAATCGTATTGCGTGGAATCGCGATGGGGCCGATCGGCGTTACTTTTAGATCGTCGTTGTTATCGGAACTCGTGTTGGCAGGGGCCGTCGAATTGTCGCCGTTAGTGTTAGGGTCAGTGTTAACAGCGGCGGCAGTAGCGCCGCGCCGGCGAAATCCTGCCGGCAGCGATGAGTCGAACTGCTGCTGTTCGTAACCAGCGGAGTAGCCCGCTTCGAATCCCTGCTGGTAACCGTCGCGGTAATCTTCGATTGTTCCCCAAGCCTCGTTAAAGGAACGATCGGCGCGTTGATAATCCTCTTTGTTTTGATAATCACGCGCGGCTTTGACAGAGATGTCCTTGTAGCCCGCGGTGTAGCCGTCAGAATATCCAGTGCGATAACCACGCTCGAGCGCGGTCGATTGTCCCTGAGGCGCAGCGCCTGCAGAGACGATGGCCAGCAGTCCGCTAACGCAGACGCTTAATAGAACCACCAGGGGAAGCTTCAGATATTTCATTGGTTATGTCCTTCCAAAAGATTTACGGCCCCGATAAAGGCGTATCGTCTTGGGAGAGCCAACCTCGCAACCTGCGCATGCTAACACAATATTTTCGCTTCTCTATCCACAGATTACACAGATTCCATAAGCAATCTGTGTAATCTGTGGATGCTTGACGCTCCAGAATGTGGGACCTAGACTCAAGACTGCCCCTCAGATGCCACCTGCCCAGCTAGAGGTTGGGCGGCCAGCGGTTGAACTTCATGCCGGAACGCAGAATTTATCTGGATCATAGTGCTACCACGCCCGTCGACCCGCGCGTCGCCGAGGCGATGGCGCGTTCCGTCCTACAGGTTTTTGGAAATCCGTCGAGTGTTCATGGTTTCGGCCAGCAGGCGCGAGCAGCAGTCGACCGGGCGCGGCGTGAAGTCGCAGCGTTGATCGACGCACGGCCCAACGAGATCATCTTCACTTCCGGTGGCACGGAAGCAAACAACCTGGCGATTCGCGGCGTGTGCGAGGCTTCAGTTGCGCACGGGCGGCACATCGTCACGTCGGCGATCGAACATCCGTCGGTTCGCGGTGTTTGCGCAGCATTAGAACAGCGCGGTTGGGAAGTCACGCGTTTGCCTGTTTACGACAATGGAATCGTGCGGGTGGAGGACGTGCGCGAAGCGATTCGTCCGGACACCGTGCTCGTTAGCGTGATGCTCGCCAACAACGAAATCGGCACGACCCAACCTGTCGCGGGGATCGGCGCGATTGTTCGCGAGCGACGCGCCGCGGGTCAGCGACACTTATTTCTGCACACTGACGCCGTACAAGCTGCGGGACGCATGGCTCTGAACGTTGAAGAACTCGGCTGCGATCTGCTCACGATATCCGCGCACAAACTGTACGCGCCGAAAGGTATCGGCGCGCTCTACGTTCGACGCGGTGTGAAGCTCGCGGGCCAAAACATCGGCGGTCACCAGGAACGCGAACGGCGCGCAGGCACGGAAAACGTTCCCGGCATCGTCGCGTTTGGCGAAGCAGCTAAACTCGCCCGCGAGGAATTGCACGAACGAACCACGCACGATTCGAGTCTGCGCGACAAATTTGAACGAAAGGTTGTCGAGTTGATTCCCGACGTCGTGATGAATGGCGATCGCTACCAGCGGCTGCCACACTTGTCGAACATTTCCTTTCGTTATATCGAAGGTGAAGGACTGCTAATCAATCTCGATCTTCAAGGTGTCGCGGTGTCGACTGGTTCGGCGTGTTCGTCGGGAACGCTCGAACCGTCGCCGGTGATACGCGCGCTCGGAGTCAATGACGAAATCGCGCGCGGTTCGATCCGGTTTAGTTTTGGAAAAGAGAATACCGGCGAGGATGTTGATTACACGATCGAAGTGTTGGTCCAGGCCGTCGAACGCTTACGCGCACTCTCACCGTTGAACCGGCCGCTCGCCGTTTCCTAACTCGTGTCATACTCCGCCGCATTCAAAGATCATCTCGCGCATCCGCGTAACGTTGGCGAGTTGCCGGAAGCTAGTGTCATTGCAGAGCAGACTAATCCTGTTTGCGGTGACCGGCTGCGACTATCTTTAGCTATTAAAGACAACCGCATTGAAACGGCACGTTATCTCGCCTACGGCTGCCCACCAACACTCGTATGCGGTTCAGTTTTGACGGAGTTGGTTACAGGAAAGACGACGGATGAAGCAAAACAAATAACACGAATCGA
>DATNJO010000903.1:0-6355 GCA_035603895.1 Pyrinomonadaceae bacterium | reverse complement strand
AAGCCGCGATCGCGCTTGCATCGATGGGCCGTCCGGCGTTTCAGCCGTTAACAAATCAACTGCTCAGCGAAGACGCAACAGTTCGCCGCAATGCCACATGGGCCATCGGCGAGCTCACAAACATGCCGCCGGGCGAAAGAGACGGTGCGGTACCGAGACTGATCACGCTTTTGACTGACCCGGATAGGTGGGTGCGAATGGCTTCAGCGCGTGCCTTGGGCGAACTGCGAAATCACAGCGCGGTTCCGGCGTTGGTCGCGAACCTTGTTGACGATGATGCGCGCGTCCGCGAGTTGGCGATTTGGGCACTGAGCGAGTTGAAAGACAAGAGCGCCGTCAGAGCACTTTGCCAGGTCATGTTGTCCGATCTTTCCGCGGAAGTGAGGCGCGGCGCAGCGGAAGCGCTCGGCGAGATTCGCGATGCTGAAGCCTTGCCGTTCTTGAAACAGGTGCTCAAGGATCCGGCCGTACAAGATCGCGCTCAGTGGGCCATCAGCGAAATCGAGGGTGAATAACATGTCAAAAGCGATCCAGTTGCTGATCTGTTTGTTGCTACTCGCACTCCCGGCCGTGGCGCAACAGAAAGCCGGCACACTCAAGCTCAAGCCCTACAAGTTTGAGAACTTCAAGGGCGAGAAGGTCGACTCGGAGTTCGGCACGCTGCTCGTTCCCGAGAACCGCAGCAATCCGGACAGCAATTTGATCGAGCTTGCTTTCGTGCGCTTCAAAAGCACGTCGAAGAATCCCGGGCCACCGATCGTTTATCTCGCCGGTGGTCCAGGCGGATCGGGCATTGGCACTGCTACCGGATCGCGCTTTCCGTTGTTTATGGCGTTGCGCGAGATCGGCGATGTGATTGCCTTCGATCAGCGCGGCACTGGTTATGCAAAACCTAATCTCGGCTGTTACGAACGGCTTTCCATGCCGCTCGACGTCGTGCCTTCGCGGGCAGCAGCCGTGGAGGAACTGCGCAAGAATGCACGCGGCTGCATCGAGTACTGGCGCGACATCCAACGAGTCGATCTAACCGGCTACAACACTGACGAAAGCGCAGACGATCTCGAAGATCTACGCAAAGCACTCGGCGCGAAGCAGATCAGTCTCTGGTCCATCAGCTACGGCACGCATCTCGCGCTCACCACGATGCGCCGTCATCCACAGAGCATCCATCGTGCGATTCTCGCGGGCACTGAAGGCCCCGACCACACCTACAAACTTCCGAGCAACATCCAAAAACATCTCGAGGATCTCGCGGCGTTAATCAAAGCCGATCCGGAGCTCGGTAAAGAGATTCCTGATTTTCTCGGTTTGATGAAGTCAGTGTTCGATCGGCTCGACGCTCAGCCGCAGACCGTAGAGATCAACGATCCGCGTACGAAGCAGAACGTTAAAGTCATCGTCAACAAATTCGTCCTGCAATACATCGTCGCCAACAACATCGGTACGACGGTGACGGCAAACTTCCCCGCGTTGTTCTATCGCGCGTCGAAAGGCGATTTCACCAATCCGGCACAAGTGTGGCTGAACACGTCGCGACAGGGCATCGGTTCGGCGATGTCTTTTATGATGGATTGCGCTTCCGGGCAAACGGCCGCGCGGCGCGAACAGATCGCGCGTGAAGCGAAAGAAACGCTGCTGGAGGACATCTCCAACTTTCCGTTCCCTGAGATTTGTGAGGAGTGGAACGCGCCGGATCTCGGCGATCAGTTTCGTTCACCCGTGACTGCCAACGTGCCTGTGCTCTTCATCAGCGGCACCCTCGATGCGCGCACGCCGATCAGCAACGCAGAGGAGTATCGCAAAGGCTTTGCCAACAGCACACACATCATCATCGAAGGCGCCGTCCACAGCGATCCGCTGTTTCTTTCGTCGCCGAAGATCCAGGAAGGAATGCTGGAGTTCCTGAAAGGCCAACCGGTGACAGTGACGAAGATCGCGGGGACCCCGATGAAGTTCGCACCGCTTCTACAGAAGTAGTTTTATTCTTTGACGCGCGTATCGACGGCGATCCAATTCACTTCCCACGTCTTCCCGCCATCGTCTGAGAACGACTGCTCGAAGCGGCACGAGTTTGGCGTGATGTCCGAGATGATGAAACGAACGAGAATGGATCGTCCGTTCAGCGTGTCCTGGTTGTAAAACTCGCCACGCCCGTTCTTGAACTCACCGATTGCTGGTGGCACAAGCACTCCGGCATTAACGTTGGCGAAGTTCAGGCTCCATTGTCTCGCTTGCGGATTGTAAAGACGCAGACTCAAGCCTTCGAACGTTCCCGCCGGACCGGTCGCTTTGAGTTCCACGAGGTTCGCACGGCCATCAAAAACCTTCGTTACTTTCGTGATGCCTTCGTATTCAACCCACGTCGTCGAGCCGGAGAGCGGTTTCACCAGCCGCTTGAG
Source organism: Pyrinomonadaceae bacterium (assembly GCA_035603895.1). Taxonomy (GTDB): domain Bacteria; phylum Acidobacteriota; class Blastocatellia; order Pyrinomonadales; family Pyrinomonadaceae; genus PSRF01. The sequence goes on along the minus strand of DATNJO010000903.1, from coordinate 3,956 downwards.
CTGCGTTTTCCACGTGCCGATTTCGAAGTCAAAATCGTGGCTGCCATCTCGCTGTTGAGCGAAAACAGGCCACGGATAAACACAGAACACACAGATCAGAACGATTAATTTAGCGCGCATAGGTAGAAGGTATTTTTGACGGTGAACCCAGGTCAAGAGGTTACCTTGAGGTAACCCCTGCAAAAGGTGGAATTGAATTGTGAAAAGTGGTATAAGCAACACACCCGCTTAGCCCGAATCGCCCCCGTTCCAAAGAGCAACCCCCGTTGCATCGACCTTCGTGCGGATCAAGGGAACTCCTATGATCAAAATGCTTGTCCTTTCCGTTGCGGTGGTGCTTTCGACTCTTTGTGCAAGTTCGGTTACAGCCCAGACCAGACTTCATAAGGATTTTGCGTCCTCAAAAGACACCTATTCAGAGTCAAAGCGCCTGTACAACGAGGGTGTTGCCTACGCCTTAGCCGGTCTGTATTCGCAAGCCGCACAGATCTTTGAACAAGCGGTCAGACTCGATCCGAAGTTTGCCGACGCCCATTTCGCTCTCGGTCATGCGTATTACGATATGCGACGCTGGCAGAACGCCATCGACAGTTTTAAGCGCGCTGTTGAGCTAAATCCACACGATCTCGAAGCCCAGGATCGCCTGGAAGAGTCGCGCGAGATGCTGGCTCGCGAAACCGGCAAGAAAGTAACACCCGCGCCAACCAGAAGCGCCGCTCCCGCGCCAATCCAGGGCGCTACTCCGGCCAAGTCGGAGCCGCTACGTCAACCCGTTGCTGAAAAGATCGCTTTGAACGCAAAACCGGATACGCCGTCAGTTACGACGACCGGAGATCCAAAAAGCGAAGTAAAAGAAAGTCCGAAGAGTGAGGCCAACGAGAATTCGACTAAAGAAAGTTCCAGCGCCAGAACAAACGCCGCCGCTAACGATCTCGCCCTCACCAAACTCTATCGTGTTGGACCAGGCGATGTGTTGGATATTCGCATAAACGACACGCAAGCGCCCCAGTCCACTTTGTTTACCATTACACCCGCCGGCCTGCTGGAGCATCCGTTGCTGGCCGAACCTTTACACGTCGGCGGTTTGAGCGTTGAAGAAATTGGTTCGAACCTCGAAGGCGATCTCAAGAGACGTGCCTTGGCGGAGAGTCCGAGAGTGTCGGTGGCAGTACGCGATTACGCGAGTCACACGATTCTCGTGAGCGGTCTCGTGAAGGATTCGGGAACAAAGATCCTGCGACGTGAGGCGATTCCGCTTTACGTCGTCGTGGCCGACGCACAGCCGCTGCCGGAAGCCGCGCGGGTTACGGTCGTTCGGAGCGAAGCGAACGAAGCTTACGACATCGACCTCGCACAACCGGCAGAGATGAATCTACTGGTTCGTCCGGGCGACGTGATCACGTTGCTCGCGAACGTGACGCAGTTTCTTTACATCGGCGGCGAAGTTAAGTCGCCCGGGGAAAAGACGTATCGACGCGGCCTCACGCTTACGCAAGCGCTAATTGCAGCCGGAGGAGTGACGCCCAAAGCCAAAGAGGCACGACTCGGACGAGACGATGGCCGCGGTTTTCTGACAGTCACGCGTATTAAGTTGAAAGACATTGAGTCAGGAAAGGTTCCTGACCCTCAGGTTCGTCCGGGGGACCGGATCACGATCGATAAGTAAATGTCTGCGGTTAAGAAAACAGATTACTTGCCGGATGCCGCGACACTGGACTTGTGGCGCGTTGCGGAGAACGGCTACGTGAACGAACTCGCGCCGGTGTTAGCGCGCGTGCGAGACATCAATGCGCGTAACGAACACGGCGTGACGGCGTTGATGCGTGCCGCGCAGTACGGTCACGTGAAGATGGTGCGCGCGCTGCTCGAACACGGCGCCGATGCGAACATCAAACGCAACGATAAGTTTACCGCGCTCGCACTCGCGGCTTTCTTTGGTCATACCGAGATTGTTCGCGCGTTGATGGAACACGGCGCGGATTCGCAGGCGTCGACGCGTTACGACACGTCGCCACACATGTGGGCGACAGCGAGAACGTTTAATGAAGTCGTAGATCAACTTGAGAAGCCTGCGCCGCCGCGCAAGATGCAAGAGCCTGTTGCGAAACCGGTGCCGGCGCCGATCAGAGCGGTGCCGACAGCCGCACCGGTCACAGCAGTTCCAACGCCCGCGCCCGTTTCTTCCGGTCCGGTAATTCGCGCAGTCGCGAGGACGGCGGTTGTTAGAACCTTGAAAGATCCACCCGAAATTTGGGATCTCGTGCACGAAGTGCCGCGAGGTTTCAATGCGCGGTCTGCGTTTCTGACACGATTAAGAGCATTCAAAACGGGACTCGCGTTTCGCGTGGCAGCAGTTGCTTTACTGATTACGGCGGGCACAGTTGGCGTGATGGTTTTGCGCGGCGTGCAGGCGCGTAACGACGGAACTTTGGCAACACACGCGAAGGCGCCTTCAACAACAACCATCAATGCCGAAAAAGCCAACTCGAGTCAGGAGAACACGTCGCGATCTGAAGTGCAGCAGCCGTCTGCGGCTCCCGCTGTTGCGGCGCCGTCGTTCCTTGCGCCTGAAGCAAACAATGTTAGTGTGAGCGAAACTCCAGGCGTTAACCGAAAGACAGGTTCGCATTCGTCACGCCGCGTTTCGCATCGCGTCGAACAAAACCCGACACCGCCAGTTGCTGCGAGCGCTACTGTTCAACCTGTGGCAACTCCCACTGTCAAAACTAATCTGCCCGAAGCTCAACCAAAACCAAAGGCGGCCTCTCCCTTGAGCACGCAAATGATCTCGCCCGCTAAGAATGCCGCGCCGAAAGGCAAGGTAATTCAGTGGCCGTGATCCAAAGTCTCGTTGCATTATCCGTTTTCAGTGCTGCGACTGTTGAGTTTGTGTAACATCCAATCGCCAGCATTGATCGCCCACACGACACGTTTTATTCTCCACTACCCCTCTCAGAACATTTGTAAACGCGCATTGCTTCGGTTGAAGGTGTGCGTTGCGCGTTAATAGGTCTGCTTTTCACTTTGGGGAGTAAGGAAAGGGTACAAGGAGGAATAAATGTCCCGATTGCGAAAGTTTTTCTTTTCGTTGAGCGTGGTGAGCATTTTGGCCGTCGTTTCTGCCACTGCGCATGCTGATACGATCACGATTGTTGGAGTGGGGAGCGGAAATGCTTCTACTGCTTCGGTGGTCTGCGAATTTAACGCAGCGACCAACACGTTCACGTTCACCATCACGAATACCTCGAACATTACATCACCCGGTTCAACGTCGACCATTACAGGCATTGGCTTTGACTTGCCACCGATCGGCAATGCCAGTAACTCAGGCTTGAACGGGTTTACGGGGATGCAGGCGCCAAGTATGTCGTCTACGTTCGACTTTTCCGATGGAAACCTTGGTAACGTGCCGGCAGGTTTCAATAACGTAGTGCTCGACTTCGGATTCACAACCGGACCATCCGGTAACTTCAACGGCGGCTCACCGAATGATGGCTTGGCGCCTGGCGAAAGCGCTTCGTTCATCGTCACAGGCAATGCCTTCACTGGTTTCACCGATGAAGAAATCTGCAACGCGATCTTTGTCAGGTTCCAGAATACGCCTATTACCGGTAGCGACGTTGGCGTACCATCACAGGTGCCGGAACCGTCGACGATGTTGCTGCTTGGCACTGCTCTGGTCGGCTTAGGCGGCGTTATCAGACGACGAAGGAAACGTCAGTAGAGCCACAAATAACCGACACCGGTTTTTGAGACAGAGGACGTCACAGGTAATTGCCCGCCTGTGACGTTCTTTTGTTATGCGTCCGTGTTTCGGTGAATGTGATGCGTGCTTGGCAGAAGGATCTCGCGCCGGCCGAACATGCGCGCGTCAAGTGAAAAGGCGCCTGGTCCAAGAAGAGAAACAGCGACCGCGGACACGAGTGTTTCGACCGACGTTTGAAACAGTCCCGAAA
>DATNJO010000902.1:0-3559 GCA_035603895.1 Pyrinomonadaceae bacterium | reverse complement strand
ACGTTAGTTCGCGTCCACCATCGTCGCGACAAGGTGTTCGAGCGCGGCGGCGGGGTCGCCGCAACGGCCGGTGTGGACAGGAGAGGTTTGAATAACTGTGCTGCGCGGAGCAACGAGCCAGTGAAAACGTTTACGTTGCGGTAACTGACCGATCGACCCGGCATCATCGCCGCCACGGCAGATCGTTGGAATCGTAGCCAGATGTTTTCTGACGAGATCCAAGTCAACTGTTGGATCCAGAGCGAGGAGTCGCGACTCGTTCAGCTTGATTCGTGCTTCGAGGAACGATAGATCGGGACACGAGACGATCACGCCGGCGTTGATAAACTCCTCGCGGTCGACCTTGGGTACGACTCGGATCACGGCATAGTCATACCTGAACTTATCGGGCACGAATCGCCTCCTCAACAAAGTTGCGAGGCGCATCGAGACGCCTCGTCAAGTAATCAACGTAAGCCTGTCTGTTTTCCTCGCTCGAACTAAACGGCGCGTGCTCCTTCAGCCACACGTCCGGCACGAGCTCGACAACACCATTTATTACGTCTTCAGTGACCGCGGCAGTCATCGCCTGGTCGGCTGTTTCGATCGACGTCGCGAAGGGAAGCAGGATGTGTTCTTTAATTAATGCGAACCGGTCCGTGATGCGTTGGTCCATGTTCGTCCAGGAGTGATGAAAGTACAGTGAGGCGCCGTGATCGATCAACCAGAGCTTGCGATGCCACATCAACATGTTTGCGTTTCGCGGCGTGCGATCGACGTTAGTCACGTAAGCGTCGAGCCACACGATGCGCGACGCGAGATCGGCGTCCGGTTGATCGGCAACCGGATCGAACATCACTGAGCCGGGAAGATAATCAAGACCGAGATTAAGACCACCGCTCGCGCGGATGAGGTCTTGTATTTCCGGATCGGGTTCGGTTCTGGCGATCTCGGGATCGAGGTTTACAAAAACGAGTTCCGGCACCAGCAACCCTGCAGCCCTCGCGAGTTCGCCGGCAATCAGTTCGGCGATGAGCGCCCTGGCTCCCTGGCCCGCGCCGCGGAATTTAAGGACGTACATTCCATCATCATCAGCCTCGATGATGGCGGGCAGCGAGCCGCCTTCGCGGAGCGGAGTTACATATCTTGTGACGTTTACGGTTCGCATCAGCGCGGGTCAGTTTCAAGCCCGGTTTTCGGCAGCTACGCTAACATAATTTCTCTTCTATACCTGAACCACTGCATTCAAAATGCTCCGTTTGTCTAACAAAATATGACATATACCGTCGCAGAGTCGTGGTGTTTCACCACAGGCGAAGCCGAACGAGCGGGTATTGAAACTTTCTAGATTATAGCGATTGACTTCTGTACCAACTGGTCCCAAAATGGGCGCCAGTCAGGACTCAAAGTCTCTCTCAGCCGGCAATCCCAGGTCACGCGCCGGTAACTTTAGAAAGTTTCACTTAACAGATGATTTTAAATACCCCCTCTTGCTCCCGCACCCATCGGACTCTGTGCGTAATCGCAATCGTTTGCCTGCTCACTGCGTTTGCAGGCGTGATTTTTGTTGCAGCACAGAACGGCGAAAACCCACTTACACAAGCCGCGCCAGCGCAGGATAAAACTCCTGTCGCGACCAGTCCGGAGGCGAGGGCCAGGATCGCCGAAAACTTCGGCAAGCTTCCGCTCAGCTTTGAGATCAATAAGGGCCAGATAGATCAGTCTGTGAAGTTCCTGTCGCACGGACCAGGCTACGAGCTGTTTCTGACCGCGAACGAAGCCGTGCTCAGAGTGCCGAAGACCCGCGCTCTGAAAACTGATAAGGCCAAAGAACCGGCGCCCGGCAAAGGACCGGCGACTGCAAAAGAAGCGACTCCGAGCAAAGAGCCGGCACCTGCGAAACCCGACACGGATGCAAACGTCCGCGAAGGTACTGTGTTGCGCTTGAAGCTGCTCGGCGCGAGCGTCACGCCGAAGGTCGAAGGCCAGGAAGAACTACCCGGTAAAGTCAATTACTTCTCTGGCAACGATCCCGACAACTGGCACCGCAATATCCCAACCTATCGAAAAGCTTATTTCAAAGACGTCTATCCCGGTATCGACGTAGTCTATTACGGCAACCAGCAAGAACTCGAATACGACCTCATCGTCGCTGCCCGCGCGAATCCAAAACTAATCAGATTCACTGTCGCAGGCGCGGACAAGATTCGTCTCGATAAGAGCGGAAGATTACTGCTCGCTCTGAATCACGGAGAAGTCTCTTTAAACAAACCCGTGATCTATCAGCTCGATAAAGACGGTGCCCGCCGCGAAGTAAAAGGCGGATATTCCATAACGGGAAACGAGATCCGGTTCAAACTCGAAACATTCGATACCAACCAGCCGCTCGTAATCGATCCCGTACTCTCGTATTCAACTCTGCTCGGCTCCAGCAGCAGCGACTCTGCTCTCGGGATCGCAGTCGATACCACAGGGAACGCATACGTTACCGGTACGACCGACGGCACGAATTTCCCAACCACAGCCGGAGCTTTCAAAACGACGTCTACCAGCTTCAACACCGGTGCATTCGTCTCGAAGCTCAATGCGACTGGCACCGCGCTAATCTATTCGACCTATCTCAACGGTAACGGGTTCACGAACGCCAATGCTATCGCGGTGGACTCAACCGGAAATGCTTACGTCACCGGACAGACATCCGCGAGCAACTTTCCAACCGTTAACGGCTTAAAGACAACCAGTAACTTTTTCAAGACCACTGACGCGGCTGCAAACTGGAACAATCAAAATTCCGGGTTGCTTGGGGACGTGAGAGCGATCGGGATCGCGCCAAACAATCCAAACACAATCTATGCTGGCTCTACGGACGGCGTCTACCGCAGCATTGATGGCGGGACAACCTGGACCAAAACGCTGAGCACAGGTTTGCAGAATTTCTCGTTTATCACCGCGATGGCGGTACACCCAACCAACGCTTCGCTTCTTTACGTAGGAAATATTTTCGGTCTCTTCAGATCAACTGACGGCGGTAATACCTTTAGCCAGGTCACGACGTCTACTCAGTTTTCCTCAGGTGTGCTTGCAATCGTCTTCGATCCGTCGACGCCTGCGACAATTTATGTTGGTCAGAATAATGGCGCATTCAAGAGTACCGATAGTGGCGCCACCTGGGTGGCGCAAAACAATTTTGGCGTGCCCGGTACTCCCAATATTCAAGCCCTGGCTATCAATCCCACGACACCACAGACTATCTACGCCGGCTCGAGTAACAATGGCATGTTCAAGTCGACTAATGGGGGCGGTGTTTGGACCCAGATAAACACCGGGCTGGGTGGAAGCAATCCGCTAAACATCATCGCCATTGCCATCGATCCCTCGAATACCTCGACGATTTATACGAGCAGTGGTTTTGGAGGAGTCATTAATAAGACTATCAATGGAGGTACTTCATGGACTCCGCTTACAAACGGAGTGCCGCCAAATTTTTCCATACCTGCGATAGTCGCAACCTCTTCCGCTGTTTACGCCGCAACCCAGAACGGCGTTATCAAATCTGTAAATGGAGGAACTAACTGGACCC
>DATNJO010000901.1:0-5367 GCA_035603895.1 Pyrinomonadaceae bacterium | reverse complement strand
CTCGCCTTGTTTGGCTGCACCAAGGGATAAAGGTTCAACAGCTCGTCGCTGGGCCATCTCTGCATCCCCGGCACTTCCCATCGCAACGGATCTGCCTCAAGGTTCACTGTTACATCGATCCGGTCGCGGAAGTTCGCTTCGCAGAAACTGTAAAGCCGGTCCTGCAAACTGCGACTACGCATAGCATTCTGAGCGATCGATCGGAGATGAGTGTGAAAGGCTTGCTCTTCTCTTTCACCCGCGAGGAGTAATCGCCGGCTTCGAATCCAGGAGAGCTTATTGTCGACCAGATAATCGTCGAGCGTATCGTCTTTAAGCCACGACGCTCGATCTCGCGCGGGGAAGAAGATAACTTCCGGATAATATGCGCCCACAACTGTCTGATCGTGTTGCAGGAGCTTGATAGATCTCGGGGCTTCCTCACGCGCACTGGGATACGTGCCACTAAGCGCCAACCATAGGTCCCGGTCGTAGTCTTGTTGCAGTTCGCTCTGTTTAGATTCCGACAGGTAAACAATTCCGAAATAGTGAAGCAGAAAGAGCGTTACCCACTCATCAACCGCCTGAGAAACCTCTTGAACGATCGAACCGTTATCGGTGGATTGTCCGGTTTTTCCGGAAAGGTCGAGCACTTTGCGAAAGGCATACGCCGCCGCCCAGGAAGTCGGAAACGTTTCGAAGTACTTCGGATCGTAATCGGGACTAGTGAGATACCCGGTAAGAACCGCGCGGAAGCCACGCTTCTCTGGCACTCCGGCGCCATCACCAAGAATGCCGCTATTCAGAAACTCTTTTCTATTCCCATTCATCATCTTTCAAACTCCTCCATCCCGAACCATGCCTACCTGTCACTTCTCACCGGCGGCCACGCGCATACGTTTGTGGGCCAACGCTAACAAGTTGGACCACACGAGTCGCAGGTATTCACCACGGGTAAAATCTGCGCTTTCAGGACACCACGCCCCGAATTCAAAGGTTGAAACCTTAAGTGCGGAGTCGCCCAACTCCAGCTCGCCTTTCGCTTCTTTGCCCAGGAATTTCTTCGCGGTCTTTGCGGTTATCTCTTTAACGCTACTGACATCGTTCGATAGATACGGCCAAATGCGTGTGGCATCTTCAGTAGACCACCCGATCGTGTGCTGAGGATTTGGATCGATGGTCGTCATCAGGAATTTCGCCAACAACGCCGCCGCGGATTGAAAGCGGTTCCAGTCGTCCACCTTGCGATTCTCGTTGTCCTGATAGACCTTTCGAAGCCGTTCTATTTCTTTGGGGAATCCTTTGGCTGGCAGATCCCAGGGAATCTGTTTCGTAACCAGGTGATGCATCACCGCGGTGGCGAGGAACACTCTTTCCGGATCGATCTCCTCTTCGCCAACTCCATAGCACGGCAGATCTCGAAGCGTCATCTTTTCAGAATTGAGTTCTTCGGTAGAGCTCGGAATCACGTACGACTCCGGATTTCCAGTACCAGCGCGGGAGAAGAAGTTGAGGGCGGCGAGCGCGGCGACGACTTCCGCTGAGTTTAGTGGATTACTTTGACTCTTTCCTCCGTTACTCCAAACCTTCAGCTTGTCAGGTTCCGGCTTACCGGCGAGATACAGCTCATCGAAGTAGTCGGCACTATGATCGCGGTAGTACGCCAGCCCCTGGCGCGCACGTGCTTCCATGGCTTCCGGCTCCGCGTAGAATCCAAGCAGAATTTGTTCGACGAGCTTTCGCTTGTCTTCAATAGTCAACCCGGCGAAAGCAGGTTTGTCTCCGTGTTCTTTAACAAGGTCCTCAATCTGTTGCGCCGTGGGAATTCCTTCGCGTAGCGCGCCAAAGGGAGGTTGAGGTGGAACACAATACGGAGTGAGCAAACAAGCTCCGACTCGCCAGTCCCAACTCTGATTATTTCGTTTCAGAGAACCGAGATACTTGCCCATGATCGGAACGCCAGACGCGCCAGTGCCACCATGTAAACTTCCGCAAAGAAAGAAATTGGTGGCGACGTTCTGAAATCCCGTCAGGCTGCACGCCTTGCCGCCGGGAGAGTTCTCGTCTCGCAACGATTCTGCAAACACGGCCATCACTGCGGCGCCGATGAACGGCTTCTGGTAGAAACCACGATCGATCTCTACTGACAGATCCTTCTTTTCATAGAAAGGCGCGAGGAATGGAAGCGACTTCTTGATACGGCCGTACCGGGAATCGAGAATGCCTTCCAATGTCTTGAGACTGTTGTCCGAATCCGTCATGCGCGGCAACTGAAGTGGATCGAGATGCCGGACACGTGTATCGACATCCATGGCCCAACGACTGCTGGCAATGCCGGGCGTCTTGTGGTTGCCGTTCAACAACGATTGCAGCTCTTCGTACTCTTTCAGGTAGTTGCCGAGTGAAATCGCTGCCCCGGAGTTGAGATCCGGATCGAGCCGCCAGATCTGCAAAGAGTCACCGGCGCTGGTCAGGATTCCGTTCTCCTTACGAGTCGGAAAACCGACGGCTAATAGTCGGACAAGCGCTTCCGCTACCTTTGTTCCGCTGCCGCCGACGGCGATGAAAACGTTTCGCATTGTCTTAGACCTCGCTTAAAGGATTTCTCTACGCCACGGACTCAGCAGGTGTCCGGTAAACATCATGATCACGTACAACAGCCAGGCGAATACCACCCCTTTCAACAGTCCGCCCATGCCGACATAGTTGAAGAAATTTCGCGTCGTATACCAGATGGCGAGAAGCGCGAGCAGTACCGGGACGAAGCCGACCATGATCAGGACGACCGTTTGGCCCCGGCTCCAGGCTTTTTGTATGAGATTTATCGCGGCGTATTTTTTCAACCATTTGATCCCCAGCATCAGCAGTGCGCCAACGATGGCAACAACCACTGCCGCGAGCACCCAGTTCAAAGCCGTATCTTCGCAGCCTTCGTCCTCGCACGAGTCAATGAACAACTCAAGAAATGAAGAAGCCTGAATTAGCAGCGTAAGCATGTTGAAGAGATCCTTTCTCTTACTTCGGACCAATCCTGAGATAACCCTGGGCCACGACGTGGTCCTTCGCACTTGAAGCACTCCAGAGACCGAGCAGAGCAGTTTCCAGGTTGAAAGTGCGGTTACCGACTTCGCGCGTTGTATCGAGATCGACAGACCATTCTCTGATCCACGAGGGACTGATCTGATTGAGGTTGAGCCTGGCCTCGATCCGGTAAACGCGCCATGAAGGATCGCCCGTGCCGGAGGCAAATCCCGCCGTCGCGTCAATGGTTATCTGTCCGGGACTATCGACGTGGGTTTGCAGGATCTTCACGTCCGGAAAACGTTTGCCGGCAGAGTCGGCTTGTTGGGGATAGAAACCTTCAACCTTCCACGTCAACAGTTGCGCCAGTTCTGCTTCATTGGCTGTATCGGTTGCGTGGTCCGACCACGGCAGTTTCGCCACGATCGTAAATGGCTTGGCTCCCGACTTTTCTGTATCGACATCAACACGAAGCGTCAGCCTTGCTGATGAGCCTCCGCTGCTGCGCTCTTTGCTGATAAAGGACCTCGCATCCTTGCCTATCGAAGCCTCAAACTCCGCGGGTCCCGTCGTGTAAGGAAACGAAAGGTTGAGCTCGCGAATAGGCTCTGACTTCGGAACCAGTCCTCTTAACCGTTGCTTGAGTGACGAAACCAGAGAATCAAGAGCCTGTGGGTCCGGAGAGAAAACGTAGAGATAAAAAGGACGGAAGCTTGCGGGATCGTTCGTATGCGTCTCGTAAGGAATCGCCGCTCGATTGACCTCGGAATAGACCTTTCCATGAAAGTCAGCACGAATGCCGAGAATGCAGCCACCCCATTTAGCCTGCAACAGTTCACCAATTTTTTGCCTGACACAAAACTGGTCTGAACCTGTTGCGCAATCACGCGTAGCGCTTCCCTGCCTTGTTGATTGAACCCCGTCGGTAACGAGAATATGAAATCTCGGTATTGGATTCGGTTTGGGATTGTCAGAGACCGAGACCTTGGTAGTTGTGGGTTGGGCCGGGGCATTGCTTGACGGAGTCGTCGCGACTCGGAAGCTCTGGATGGCGCCGGCCAGATTTGTTTCGCCACCTCGATAAATGTTCTGGTCCTGCGACGCGCTGGTCAGTTCCATGTCCGCGAGGACTGGTCCTATGTCAGAGGCGATGCGGCGAACCAGAACTTTCGCATCAGAGTTAGCGAACGTTCCCGTGGCAAAGCGAAGTTCTCGCAGTGTTTTGCCGAAAACCGATTGACCGTCTTTTGTAACGTAACCGGCCATGCTGGCGCTGGTGTCGAGGTAAATGACGAGTTCATTGGTGGTCTCTACCGAGGGTGCCGGTGACGGTGTTGGTGTTGTATCCGAGGCGGTGAGTACCTTCTTCCAATCTGGTGGATCATCGCTGCAAGCTACGAGCAAGAGAACGACCACAAGCTGCAAGCTCATTAACATCACTCGCCGGATACTTATTAGTTGGTGAAGACGGCTGTTCTCTTTCAACTAGATACTCCTGCAACTCTCATTGTTCAATTTGTGTTTACCCTGCTTGGTGGGAACAAGGCATCGCCCGGAATCTCCAGCTTTACGGCCAACGTCTCGCGCTTCCGCACAATGCTCATCTGCCGTATCGCACGTAGACTTTCCCGGTCACGGTTGTCTGTCGCTGCTAATTCGGAAACCAGCTTTAGCGCGTTTAGCGATCCGCTAACAAAGACGGCCGCTTCTTCATCGCGCATAAGAACGCAGAGCTCGACTGGATAAAACTCGCGTGTACTCTTATCCAAACTGAAACCAAAACCTCTGGCTACATTGACAGCCTGGAGCAACTGGCCGACACCGCCGAGATCGAACAGGGATAATGCGACTGACGTTGCAGTCAGTGCCGCGTCAGCCATGTCCAGTGTTCCTTGTGGGATCAATAAGAATGCTTTGACCGGCGTGCGGTTCGTGGAAATAGCGGTGTTGATCTTCTTATAAGCGTCAGACGCAACAATGCTCTCTTTAGAGTCGCCGGCTGCGCGAAAGACAGCCATTGCAGCTTCACGTGTTCCTGCAAAAATTGTTTTGGCCGACGGCATTGCTACGTAATCCGTTCGCTTCATGTAGACCTTGTGGCCCTCTAACGAGTTTTCCGTCCACCCGTTGGCTTTGAGTTCTCCGGCAATCTCTTTCACATCGAAAGAACCGCGAAGCAACAAACCCGACATCGTCTGACCAGCGAGAGCACTGAACACTGCAACCGTGTTCACTGATTCGCTATCGACGTGCAACTCACGCAATAACGCATCGAATTGATCGCCCTTGATTACGCGTCTCAATTCGCTATCGGCCTGGATCGACGACCATTCGATACTCATGATGGCGCAGCTTTCTACCGGTACG
>DATNJO010000900.1:0-4137 GCA_035603895.1 Pyrinomonadaceae bacterium | reverse complement strand
CTTTTCCTGAAAGTGCTCCGTGTAGTTCTTCTTCTTTAACTGTTCGACTGTAGTCGGCTGGCCGTGTTCGTCGAATGCACCGTCAGCCAGGTCCTGCACGTATTTTTTAACGGCGTTTTCGAATACTGAACTCTGACTCTCAACGCTTTCCTGGAGGTGAGTGCTGAGCGTAGCGAGAGTGCGCAAGTTTCTGCCGTTGAAGTACTTGGTCTGGTTCGAGACCCAAAAATAGTAATAGACGAAGAACGGAACGATGATGAGGACTAGACTGAACGCAATAACACGCAGTTGCATGAGGCTTGAAGGCATCTTCATGGCGGGACCTCCTTGATAGGTAATGACTAAGGCGAAACGTTTTGTTTCGACTTGAGCCGGGAATTAATAAAAGAACCGAAATCTCAGGGTGCCGATGCGGGTTTGGCCGCATGGTACGAGGACATGCGAAGTGTCTCCGGCCTGATCGAAGTATGAGAAATCAGGCCCTGAATCTCTATCTGGCGCCGATTATCGCCCTTTCGGCCCGATAGTCAAGGATTTTATTGTGTGAATTCTAGCCGTTGGTAGGACTGGTGCACTCGGCAGGGCTCGAACCTGCGACCTTCTGATTCGAAGTCAGACGCTCTATCCAACTGAGCTACGAGTGCACGGACGGAATGGTAAATGGTTCAGGCAAATTGGTAAAGGCAGCAACGCGCCTGCGCTCCCGGTTCGAAGCCTTTTATTTGCCCTGATATGTCTTCCGAACGTAGCGCACCAGTTGAGTGACCTCTGCCGGCGTGAGTTTGTCTTTGAACGCGGGCATTTCTTCATGACCGTTGGTGATGAAGTCGGTTATCTCTGCGTCCGTATGCTTGATCGCATGTTCGGCTTTCAGTGACGGCACTTTGATCTGCTTGTTGTCGATCTTCACGAGTCCGCCTTGTCCTTCTGGACCATGACACCCTTCGCAGTTCTTGGTGTAGTTGGTGCGAGCGGCGGCAAGCTCATCGACCGTGGCGCTCGGCGACGCCGCAGCAGGCGCGGCGGAACGCGGTGTTGATGAGTTGGTTGGCGTCGCAGTTTCAGTGCAAGCGGTTACGATTAAAGCAAAGGCGACGCAGCCTAGAGCGAGCAGAATGAGTTTCATCAGCCAGGTTCTCCGTTTGAATGTTCGTCGTTTGGGGGCGAGGGAGTATATCAGACAGGATTACAGAATTAACAAGAAGGTTTTTCTGAATCTTGTTACTTCTGTTTATCTTGTCTGGTAAGTTGCACGACCCAAGCGGCAATCTCGCGCATTTGCTGGTCCGTCAACTTGTCGTTGAAGGACCGCATGGGTGGTTGAAGACCGTAAGCAGTTGGGTCTTTAATTAAGGCAACGATGTCTTCGGTGGTGCGGCGTGGTTTTGCAGCGACGTCTAGCAACGGTGGAAATCGCAGTGTGCCCTGTTGCGCGCCTTCGCCGTGTGGACCATGACAGTTTACGCAATACTTCATGTACATCACTGGCGCGCCGCCGGTTGAACTGGCGGTCTGCGATTCGCGTTGCTGTAGCATTTGGGGATTGAACGGTTCACTGCGCCACGTGGATTCCTGACTTGCTTGCTTAGCGAGCTGTTCGCGTGTGTGCGAATCGCGGCGGTCATTCACGTACGCCACGATCGTCATCGTCAGGATGCTCGCGGTGAGCACTCCCAAAACCGTCGAGCCCAACAATCGTTGTGCTTTTAGACGCGGTAATAAAAGCAGAATGCCCAAACCGATTCCCGGAAGAATGACGCCTACGATCGATCCCAGACCGCCCGGTACATACTTCAACATCTGATACAACCACAAAAACTGCGCGCCCGGACGCGGCAAATAATCCGCGGTCATCGACTCCACCGGTGGTCCAAGCGGCGCGGGAAACTTCGCACACCAGACTGCCAACGCAACGAAAACAACTCCGCCCGCGATCGCATTGCGGCTCAAGTTGGCCCAACACGCCCGCCGTCCGAACTGCCACACGATCACTCCGATAATCGCAAACGGCACGATCAAAACATGCACTGCAAAGAACCGCGACAACGTGATCGTCGAGATGTCATTTCCACCCAACACCCAAAACCGTGCATTGCGTCCGAGCAGCGGCAGCCCACTCATCAACCCTTCGGCAACGCGCGTACTGAAAAACGCGCGCGCGTCCCACGGCAGCGAATAACCCGTTCCCGCGGCAGCCATCACCAAACCGAGCATCACGACCGCCGCAACCCATGCAAGCGTCCGATCAACGTAAGCCTTGCTCCAAAACAACCGCACGACATGCAGAAACACAAACAACGCCAGCCACTGCGATCCGTAATGATGCAACGACCGTAACCACGAACCCGACGACACCACTTTTTCGATGTACGAAACTGTCGTGTGCGCGTGATCGACGGAAGGAACGTAATAGAACGCGAGCAAAACTCCGGTGAGAAACTGGACCAGCAGCAACACGGCCACGACACCACCGGTCGTGTGTAGCCAGCCGCGCAATCCGTCAGCTTTGCGCTCCGAAAGTGGTGCGTTCATGCCTGCGTCTCCCCGTCTTGTACACGATACTGCACCTGTAACTTCCCGTCCTGCACGCGCGTTGGCAAAGCATCGAGACCTCGCTGCGCAGGTCCGGAAATACGCGACCCATCAGCAGCGAAGTAGCTGTCGTGACACGGACAAGCAAAGCGATTCGTCGACTGTTCCCACGACACTTCACAACCGGCATGCGGACAGATCGTCGATAACACCTGGTTGTTCTTCTCCGGTAAAACGAAGATGCTGTGCTCCTCGGTTGTCACTGCC
The DNA here is from genome assembly GCA_035603895.1 of Pyrinomonadaceae bacterium. Lineage (GTDB taxonomy): Bacteria > Acidobacteriota > Blastocatellia > Pyrinomonadales > Pyrinomonadaceae > PSRF01. The sequence goes on along the minus strand of DATNJO010000900.1, from coordinate 1,338 downwards.
CAACCGGAAATCTGTTCGGCAACGATCTTCTTCGCGACCGGTTGCGGTCCTCTCAATTCCGTCACCGCCGCGACGTCGAGCCATTGTTCGCTCGGCGCCGACAGTCGCGGACGCAGAAAACGAAAAGCAGCGCCACCGATGGAAGCAACGACTCCGAAGAACACTCCCAACGGCAGCATCCCAAGAAATGAGCGTCGCGACTTGCTTATTTGTGCTTTGTCTGTGTTCGTCTGTGTCATCTGTGGCTTACCCTCGTACAGCATTTGACGCTCTGCGCGCAACTCTTCTTCCCACGGTTTGCAATCGGCACCGGGAGTCGGCAGAATAACTTCCGCATCACGGAATCATTCCAGGTCAGGCAAGTCAAATCTTTTTCAGGAACCAGAGGTACCACCACTCATGAGTAGCGATAAGGACCCAATCAATGCTCGCGGCTCCCTTCGTCTCGCACCCGCTTCCTCGGAACTCGAAATAGAGAAGGCCAAACTTCCCCGACAGTTTGTTAACTTCACCTTTTACAAAGCGCGCCCCGACTGGCGGCTGCTCTCCGGCGCGGAGAAACAACGCTGCCGCGAAGAGTTCATTAAGACTGTTGATGAGTTTCGTTCGTCCTTGCTGATTCATTCGTATTCGACTATCGGTCTCCGTACCAACGTCGATTTCATGATCTGGCGCATTGGTTACGAGCTGGAACCGATTCAGGAAATGACCGCGCGTTTGAACAAGACCGAGATGGCGAAATATATCGAGCCGTCGCAATCGTTCCTCTCGATGACGAAGCGTTCGATGTACATCGACAAAGATAACCCTCAGCACGTCGAAGATCGGCTGCACATCATTCCCGGCAAGTCGCAGTACTTGTTCGTTTATCCGTTTGTGAAAACGCGCGAGTGGTACTCGCGGCCGGCCGAGCAGCGGCAGGAAATGATGGACGAGCACATTCGCATCGGGATGAAGTACCGCTCGGTAAAACTTCATACGACCTATTCGTTTGGTCTCGACGATCAGGAGTTTGTCGTTGCTTTTGAAACGGATTATCCGGCTGACTTCCTCGACCTGGTCCAGGAGTTAAGAGAAACCAAGGCCAGCTCCTACACGCTGCGCGACACGCCGATGTTTACCTGCCGTCAACGCGAGCTGGGTGAGTGTCTTGAGGCGCTTGGGTAAAACCATCCACAGATTACGCAGAGTTGTTCTGTGGAATCTGTGGTTTGCTTTTTTGCTTTGCGCCGCTACGGTTTACTCTCAAACCAGGTCTTTCCCTGAGTATCTCTGGTACGAAGCCGAAAACATGCGTGGCTTCACGACCGGCAAGCTCGGGGCGCCGCTGCTCAATCC
>DATNJO010000899.1:0-2799 GCA_035603895.1 Pyrinomonadaceae bacterium | reverse complement strand
GCTGCATCCCTACAGTGAAACAGTCTGGAACGATCAGGTGGCGCGTGAGTCGCTGAGTTTGCGCGTCGCACGCGCAACGAATCACTTGCGCAACACGCTCCAGGCCGGTTTCACGACGGTTCGCGATCTCGGCACTGAAGGCGCAGGTTACGCGGACGTCGGGCTGAAGCAAGCTGTCGAACAGGGAATTATTCCCGGTCCGCGAATGATCGTCACGACGCGTGCGATCGTGGCGACCGGCAGTTATGGACCAAAAGGTTACGCGTCTGAATGGCGCGTGCCGCAGGGCGCGGAAGAAGCTGACGGGACGGACAGTCTCACGCGCGTCGTACGCGATCAGATCGGGCACGGCGCGGATTGGATCAAGATTTACGCAGACTATCGTTGGGGCACGCAGGGCGCCGCGCCTACGTTTTCACTCGACGAATTAAAGCTCGTGGTCGAAACAGCGAAAAGCGCGAACGTTCCAGTTGCTGCACATGCGACGACTACGGAAGGAATGCGGCGTGCGACGCTCGCGGGCGTGGAAACGATCGAACACGGCGATGGCGGAACGCCGGAAGTGTTTCGCTTGATGAAGGAACACAACGTCGCGTTGTGTCCGACGCTTGCGATTGTCAGTCCCGCGAATGCCGAACGAAAGCGTCGTGTTTTCAACCAGGCGCTCGCTGCGGGTGTGACGATCGTCAGCGGTAGCGACGTCGGTGTTTTCGCACACGGCGACAACGCGCGCGAACTGGAAACGATGGTTCAGTTTGGCATGCCGCTCGTCGACGCCCTGCGCTCAGCAACCTCAATCAGCGCGCGTGTGCTGCACATGGCCGACAAGATTGGAAGTGTTAAGCCGGGCTTGTTCGCGGATTTAATCGCGGTCGAAGGCGATCCGACGAAAGATGTGGGTGCGCTGAGGCGGGTAAAATTCGTGATGAAGAACGGCGTGGTTTACAAGCAGTAACAGCCACAAAAAGGCACAAGAAGTAGTTACCTGCTGTGTTCCGTTTGTGCTTCTTTGTGGCTCATTTCTGAACCAGGCGCGCCACGGTCATCAGCAATTCCTCGGTCCTGAACGGTTTTCCGACAAAATCGCTAAATCCCGATTGCAGCGCCCGCACGCGGTCGCGGTCGGTGTGCGCAGTCACAGCGACGCAAGGGATGTTCGCTGTATTAGAATTAGACTTGAGCTGTTTGAAAACCTCCCAGCCGTCCAGTTCGGGCATCGAGAGGTCAACCATGATGAGATCGGGCGGCGGAGGCAGGTGCGCCATCACCAGGCATTCCTGCCCGTTTCTGGCCTCACGAACCACATAATTCGCGCCCGCCAGCAGCAAACGCAGCAGTTCGCGATTGTCGTCGTAGTCCTCGGCGATAAGAATCGTGGCACCCATCTAAGCGGTGGTTTTCCTCCACTGGTCGGCAACAACAGCAACCAAGATACCAGAGCGATCAAGCCTCCAACAAAACGTGGCGGAATACGCCGAAGGCGTTGGCTAATTCCAGCCCGCGGTTGGAGCTTGCGACAACCGTGGGGTTAATCATACGTTCCCAATCAACCCTGAAAGGGTTAACAAACGCGGCGAACCCTTTCAGGGTTGATTCCTTCAGTTATTTGATCCCCAGGGTTCTCGCTAACGCTTCGAACCACTGGGCTGAAATTGGCCAACGCCTTCGGCGTATTTCCGCACCAAACCTCAAACTCTTACATCTGCGTCTACCGAAACTCAACCTGCATCCACCCAAGACCCATACTGTGTCCACCCAAAACCCGTATTACGTCCAGCGAAACCCCAACTACATCAGCATTTCAAAAACGTAAGTATTGACTAGCTCATTCCCACACGTCCATAATCACTTTCGAGCCCGTGCCCCCTGCCAGGCTCTCTTGTGCATTAGACCTTGGGTTAGTTTCCCTACCTGAAGACCTTAGGTTACGTCAAATCAACACCACGACACGGAGGACCCTACGGTGGTCAACGGACATTTGGAAGACAGTTTGCGGCGTGAAATTGAGAGTTATCTCGAAGGCCGGCTCAGCTCCGTCAAACAGGAGATAGCCACGCTGCAAAGCCTTGTCAATGAATCCCTCGCGGCGTTTCTTGAACGTCAGAACGACGTGCAGTTGGAAGGCAGTTTGGTCGCTTCGATCACGGAGCACCTGCACGCCGCGCACGAACGGGGCATCGAACACGCCGCGTCGGAGTCGTCGCGCGCCAAAGCTTCCAGCGACATGGCCATCGTGAAATCGGCTATTTCGGAGATTAACGAGCAGAAGTCGCAGGCCGATATTCTCAAGGCGCTCGTAAACCGGGCTTCCTCGTTTGCGCCGCGCGTCGCGTTCTTTGTCATTAAAGGTGATCAGGCAAATGGCTGGCGTGGACGTGGTTTCGAAGGAACAGTGGGCGATCAGGCGGTTCAGCAGATCTCACTGTCGTTGGGTTCCGACACGGTTATTGGCAGCGCAGCGAAATCTTTGACGACGTGGAGTGGCGGACCAGGTTCCCATGCTGAAGACCATATATTGATTAACCGGCTGGGCGAGGAACCACCGCAACGTATCGTGGCGATTCCGCTCGTCGTGCGCGGACGCGCCGTGGCAGTGCTTTACGCCGATTCAGCGGGACTCGATTCAGAGTCGATCAATCTCGAAGCGCTGGAAACGTTGGTAGCGGTTGCGGGAATGGCTGTCGAACTGCTGTCAGTTTCACGTGCGGCCGCGCCGAAGCGCGCACCGGTTGAAGAAGCTGCGCCAGCGCCGGTGGAGGCGCCGGTGGAAGCCGCGCCCGTCGAACCAGCGCATCAACC
>DATNJO010000898.1:0-4684 GCA_035603895.1 Pyrinomonadaceae bacterium | reverse complement strand
CGACCCCGTCCACCGTCGCAGAGCTTCCGCGGAGCGCAGCACGCGTTCGTTTTATCACCCGACATGACGGGTCGTTTGAAGCAGTTGAGCCGGCGCGAAGGCGTCACGTTGTTCATGACGCTGCTCGCCACGTTCAAAGTGCTGCTCCATCGCTACACGCGGCGTGACGATATCGTCGTCGGATCGCCTTTCGCCGGGCGCAGCACCGCCGAAACGGACGGGCTTATCGGCTTCTTCGTCAACACGCTCGTGCTGCGTACGAGTCTCGCGGGAGATCCGACGTTTCGCGAGTTGCTGGCGCGCGTGCGTGTGGTGGCGCTCGGCGCCTACGCGCACCAGGATTTACCTTTCGAGAAGCTCGTCGAAGAGACGCAGCCCGAACGCCACACGACCCACTCACCTATTTATCAAGTCATGTTCGAAATGCAGAACGCGGCGGTTGGGAAGTTGGTGTTGCCGGGTTTAGCGATCGAGTCGCTGAAGCTTGATCTGGCGGCAGCTAAGTTTGACCTCACGTTGAGCATGGATGAGTTGGACCAGGGGATCGCTGCTGTCCTTAATTACAGCACTGACATCTTCGAAGCCGAGACGATCCACCGGATGGCCGATCACCTCCTCACGTTGCTTGAAGACATCGCGGAGCACGCTGATAAGCGCGTGTCCGAACTTGAGCTGTTTTCCACCGCGGAGCGCGGGAAGTTGGTCGACGACTGGAATGCCACAGAAGCAGTGTACCCACACGACAAGCTCGTTCACGAACTGTTCGAGCAACAAGCCGAACGGCAACCCGATGCGATTGCGATCGTCTTCGAAGATCAGGAGATCACCTACAACGAACTAAACCGGCGCGCCGAGCAAACGGCCCGTCACCTCAGAAGCGCAGGCGTTGGACCAGAGACGTTAGTCGGCGTGGCGCTCGATCGTTCGATCGAGATGGTCGTCGCACTGCTCGGCGTGCTCAAAGCCGGCGGCGCTTTCGTCTCCTTCGACTTGACGTACCCGAAGGAGCGTCTCGACTTTATGTTTGAAGAGACGCGCGCGCCACTTGTCCTGACGCGGGAGTTTTTGGCCGACTCTGTGACCTCCGAGTCTCCATGGTTAATTAACCACAGAGACTCAGAGAACACCGATCGGCTCGCGTACGTCTTCTACACCTCGGGCTCGACCGGCGAACCGAAAGGCATACTGGCCCAACACAGCGGAGTCGTCAACTTCCTCACATTCAACGCGAAAACATACCAACTTGGTCCAGACGACACGGTCCTGCAACTTGCGTCGCCCTCCTTCGACGCGTCGGTGCGTGACACACTCGGCCCGCTCATCGCCGGCGCGCGCCTGGTGCTCGTCAATGACGCGGAAGCGAAAGATCCGGAAACACTTGTTTCGAAAATGTCCGAACAACGCATCACGTGTCTCCTCAGCGTAGTCCCAACGCTGTTGTCGGTCTTGACGGATGCGGCCCGGCGCGCAGTGAACCCGCCCGCTCACGTTCGACTGATCCTAACCAGCGGTGAAAGCCTGCCGCTCGCGGAGTGTACAAAAGCACGTTCTGCGTTCGGCGAAGACGTCGTCATCGTTAACCAGTACGGCCCGACGGAGTGCACGATGACGCAAACCTTTTACGCCGTTCCGCGCGGCGAAGATGCAACCGGTTCGGCACTCGCCGGCAGACCAATCGACAACATGCAGCTCTACATTCTGGACGAACGGCTCAACCTCGTTCCCACCGGAATTCCTGGCGATGTTTACATCGGCGGCGTTGGCCTCGCGCGCGGTTATCTGGACCACGCCGCGCAAACCGCCGAAAAATTTATTCCTCATCCTTTCAAGCCCGGGGCGCGTCTCTACAAAACCGGCGACCTCGCACGCTTCCATCACAACGGACAGATAGAACTGCTCGGTCGAGCCGACAACCAGATCAAACTTCGTGGCCTGCGCATCGAGCCCGCCGAGATCGAAGCAGCGCTACTCGCTCATGAGAGCGTGCGCGAAGCGGCCGTGATCGCGCGCGACGACGGCAGTGGACAACGCCTTGTCGCTTACCTTGTGGGCACGCCAGAAGGTGTTCCCACCGCACCCGAGTTGCGCGAGCACTTGCGACATACCCTGCCCGAGTACCTCGTGCCCGCTGTCTTCGTAGCACTCGACTCGTTACCGCTGACTCCCAACGGCAAAGTGGACCGCCGCGCGCTGCCCGCGCCGCAACTCGATGCCGGCAGTGCGGAATACGTCGAGCCGCGAACAGAAACCGAGCGCATGCTGGCAACGGTGTGGCAGGACCTACTCAACACGGGCCGCGCCGGCGTTGAAGACAACTTCTTTGACGTAGGCGGGCATTCACTGCTCGCAACACAATTGCTCTGGCGAATCAAAGAAGCCTTCGGTGTAGACCTGCCCATGCGCGTGCTTTTCGAGCGCCCGACCATTGCCGCGTTAGCGGAGAGCATTGAAACAATTCTCTGGGCGTCTCCAGATCTCGGGTTCATCGCAGACGAAGCCGCGGAGGCTTACGAGGAGGGTGTGATATGACGCCGGTTGAGGTGTTAGCCAAGTTTCGCCGCTTGGGTGTCAAGCTATGGCTCGACGGCGAGCGGCTACGTTACAGCGCGCAAAAGGGGCTGCTCACGCCGGAGTTGAGCGCAGAGTTGGCCGCGAACAAAGGACCGATCGTGCAGTTCCTGCGTTCGGCCAGATCGCACGAGAAGCATACGCCTCCACCGCTCGCACCCGTTGCGCGCGACGGCGAACTGCCGCTTTCATTCGCGCAACAACGTCTCTGGTTCCTGGACCAACTCGAACCCAACAGCCCCGTCTACAACATCCCGCACGCAGTGCAACTGAATGGTCCACTCGATCTTTTAGCGTTGGAACGGAGCGTCAACCAGCTCGTTCAGCGCCAGGAGAGTTTGCGCACGTGCTTCCCGACTAACGACGGACAGCCCGCGCAGTCGATCCGTCCACCCGAGCCATTCACGTTGGAGCTCGAAGATCTCACATCCATGCGCGACGAACTGCGGGGCGCGGAGTTGCGGCGGCTGCTGGATGAAGAAGCGCGGCGGCCCTTCGATCTCGCGGGGGGACCACTGTTTCGTCTCAGGCTGTTCCGGGTCGCCGAAGAAGAGCACGTACTCGCGGTGACAATGCACCATATCATTTCCGACGGGTGGTCCATGGGCGTGGCCACGCGCGAGTTGGGCGCGCTCTACACCGCCGACCTGCAAGGTATTCCGTCGCCGCTGCCCGAGTTGAGTCTCCAATACGCTGACTATGCGACGTGGCAACGCGAATGGCTGCACGGCGATGTGCTCGAAGAACAACTCTCTTACTGGCGGCGGCGATTGGCCGGTGCGCCCTCAGTTTTGGAACTGCCCACCGATAAACCGCGCCCGCCGAGGCAGTCGCATCGCGGTTCGCGCGTCAGCATGCAACTCGACGCCGAGACGACGAGATTACTCAAGGCACTCAGTCGCAAGCACAACACTACGCTCTTCATCACGGTGCTCGCCGGCTTTCAAGCTTTGCTTTCACGGTGGAGTGGCGAGACGGATGTCGTCGTGGGGACAGTCGTGGCGGGCCGCAACAAAGCGGAGACAGAAGGTCTGATCGGCTTCTTCGTCAACACGCTGGCGATGCGAACGGATCTGTCCGGCGATCCGACCATTGCGGAGTTGATCGCGCGCACAACGGAAGTTTCCCTCGGAGCATTTGGCCATCAGGACGTTCCGTTCGAGAAGTTGATCGAGGAGTTGGGGATCGATCGAGACATGTCACGGACACCGCTCGTGCAGGTGGTCCTGGTGTTGCAGAACACGGCCGACGAGTCACTTGAAATGCCCGGACTCCGGATGAGCGAAGTCGTGCGCGGGCGTGGTGCGGGTCTGACCGGGACGGCGAAGTTTGACTTGCAAGTGACGCTCAATGAAGGAGCCGGCGGAATCCAGGGAAGTCTGGACTACAACCTCGATCTTTTCGAGCAGGAGACGGTCAGGCGCATGGCGCGGCAGTTGGAGCGCGTACTGCGCGCCGTAGCTGAGGACGAAAACTGCCGTGTCAGCGAACTGCCGCTGATGAGTGACGAGGAACAGAAACGACTCGTCGCCGGGTGGAACAGAAAAACGCAGGAGTTTGCCTGTGCAGGTAGTTTGGCCGAGGGCTTCGAGCACGCGGCACGGCAAAACCCGGACGCGGTCGCGGTGACGTTTGAAGGCGAAGAGGTGAGCTACCGCGAACTCGATCGACGAAGTAATCAGTTGGCCCATCATCTCCGGGATCTCGGAGTCCAAACAGAAACGAGGATCGGATTGTTTCTGGAGCGCTCCGTCGAGATGGTCGTCGCGATCCTCGCAACGCTCAAGGCTGGCGCGGCTTACGTTCCGCTGGAAGTGAGTCTGCCATCCGAACGCATCGCCTTCATGCTCGAAGATGCGGAATGCACGCACGTGTTGACTGAGACGCGTCTGTCTTCACAACTTGCGGTTTCGCCGGCATGTGTCATCACGCTCGACACTGAAGTTTCTGATCGAAGCGATAGATCACTACATGTGTCAATCGATGCGCAGAACGCCGCCTACATCATCTACACGTCCGGATCGACAGGAAAACCCAAGGGCGTCGTCGTCACACACGGCAACGTCATGCGGCTGATGGCCGCTACGGAAGGCTGGTTCTCCTTCTCATCCTCGGA
>DATNJO010000897.1:0-3100 GCA_035603895.1 Pyrinomonadaceae bacterium | reverse complement strand
CCGCCAGTAAAAACTCCGCGTGGTTCTTTATCCGGCCGAGTCACGATCAAGGACAAGCCCGCACCCGGCGTAGTTGTTGGTCTACGCAAGAGTGCATTGGAGAACTCCTACGATCCATTCGACAGAGCCGTCACCGACGCTGACGGGATTTATCGAATAACTAACATTCCGCCCGGAAGCTATGTGGTTACAGTTGCCGCGCCCGCTTATGTTCCTACTAACTCCTCGGATCGGAAACCGGTCGTAATTGGCGAAGACGAAAACGTCGGAGACGTGAATTTTTCGCTCGTGCGCGGCGGCGTGATCACCGGCAAGGTCACGGATAGCGAGGGGCATCCAGTCGTGCTGCACCAGGTCGAGCTGTATAACCCGGGTGAAGTAGAGCGAGTGCAGGGAGGGCAACTGCCGTATCCGTCGATGACCACTCAAACAGACGACCGCGGTGTTTATCGTCTCTTTGGAGTCGTGCCCGGACGTTACAGTGTTGCAGCCGGTCGCGGCAATGAAGGCGGCTACTTCGGCTACTCACCAAGTGAGGTCAACTACAAACAGGCATTTTATGCCGATCCTGCGAAAGGCGATGTGATTGAAGTCAGTGAAGGAAGCGAAGCAAAAGATATCGACATCACACTCGGCCGCGCGGTGCAGACGTTTTCGGTGAGTGGCCGAATAATAAACGGTGAAACAAATACGCCTGTGCCAGGCCAGCGTTTCAATTTACAGCGGGTGTTGGGAAATCGAATGGAGTATGTGAGCGCCGTTGCTGTGTCAAACGCTCGCGGTGATTTCATCATGGAGGGTTTGATAGCGGGCAAGTACAGCACCGTGGTGCATCCACGTGAAGGTAGCGACTTACGCGCGGAAGTCACCACGTTCGAGTTGATCGATCGAGACGTGAGCGGTGTGACTATCAAACTCACGCGCGGCGCCAGTATCTCCGGGTTCGTGGTACTGGAAACAGAAGACAAGTCGGCGAGAGGCAGGCTGCCAGAGATGCTGCTGCGAGGTTTCGTGCCTGTTGGTCCTGATGGTGGGAGTAGTCCCGCAGTCTCATCGCAGATTGCCGCGGACGGAAGTTTCCGTTTGGGAGGACTGGCGGGTGGCTTCGCTAACATTTCGCTCAGCGCGAAAGGAGGTATGTATCCGCCAAACGGCTTTTCGATCTTGCGAATTGAACGCGACGGAATGCCAGTGCCGCGCTTTGAGCTTAAGGACGCGGAGCAGGTAACCGGAGTGAAGATTTTTGTCGGTTACGGTACTGCGACTATCCGCGGGGTCGTCAAAATCGAAAACGGATCGTTGTCTTCAAACGGGCGTATATACGTGCAGTTAACAAAACCGGGAGAAGAAAATTCCTATTTCCGGTGGATTATGGTCGATGACCGTGGCAATTTTTTGGTCGAGGGAGTACCGCCGGGCCAGTATGACGTCAACGTCAGCGTTATGGATGGCAAAGTAAGAAAGTCAGTAAAACAGACAGTCACTGTCACAGACGGCGTCGTGACTGATGTGAGGATCCCTGTAGATGTTGCAACCCCTGCGAATCCATAACGCGCTTTTACTCGCGTCGATGCTCGTCTGCTGCGTCTCGCTTTCGGCGCAAACGCGCCCGCAAGGCTCGTCGAGTGCAACGCCGGTCGAAACTGATGAACCGACAGTTGGAGCGATCACTGGTTCGGTCGTGAATGAAAGTGGACAACCATTAGCAGGCGTGCGCGTATCGGTCCGCGACCTTAGCGGCGTTGCCGGTCGAACTTCGATGACCGATGCGGAGGGAAATTTTCATATTAATGGACTCGGGCCCGCGCTGTACTTCGTCTCCGCTTATTACCCCGCTTACATATCGCCGCCGACTGACTCCGCGTGGCCGTTTAATCACTATCGTATCGGCGACTCCGTAAGACTCGAACTGATGCGTGGTGGCGTGATCACGGGAACGGTGCTCAACGCAACCGGCGACCCGGTCATTGGTGTGCGCGTGCGCGCCATTATGGTTCGCACGGCGAAGGGAGAACCGCCGCGCGCCGGCGCCACCTCTTATCAGGAGCGGACCACGGACGATCGCGGCGTCTATCGCCTTTTTGGTTTGCCGACCGGAACGTATTTAATTAGTGCCGGTGGAGCAACGTCAACGCAAACGTCCAATCTAAATCCCTTCGATACTGATCTCCCGACCTACTCACCTTCATCAACACGCGATGCGGCTGGCGAAATAAGTCTGCGCGCCGGCGAAGAGGTCACTGCGGACATTCGTTACCGGGGTGAACCCGGTCACAGCATCAGTGGATCGATGAAGGTCACCGGCCCCAGCAACGGTTCAATCGCGTTAACGCAAGCTGGCGGCATGATGACAATCGCAAATGCGTTTCAGATGCCGATGGCTCGTGGTTTCCAATTCCCTGGAATTCCCGACGGCGAATACGACATCATTGCGACGGAGTTGAAACAACCAGCGCCACAATCCGGGGCGCCTCCGACTGTGTTTATGTCCGAGCCGAAACGCGTGGTAGTGAAAGGCGCTGACGTGACCGGGCTGGAGCTGGTGACGCGGCCGCTGGCTTCGATCAGTGGTCGAGTCGTGCTCGAACCGGCGAAACTGCCTGCGTGTGAAGGAAAGCGCCGGCCTTTATTTACGGAGATGCTCGTCGCCCTCCAGCGGCACGATAAGGAAAACACCGACAAGGCAGAATTGCCGTTCGTGCGCCTGCTTCCGACACCCGCTTCGCCGGATGCCAACGGCACCTTTACGCTGCGAAATCTCTCGCCCGGCCGATATTTGCCCGATCCGCGTTTCTATGCGCGCTACTGGTATCTCAGCTCTGTCAGCATTGCCGCCACGCCAAAAGTCGACCCGGCAGCAAACTGGACTACGCTCAAGTTTGGCGATCAAATCATCAACTTCACGATCACGCTCGCCGAAGGTGCGGCTTCGATTCGCGGGCGTTTGAAACCAGCAGACGACGCCACGATACCTTCGGGTTTGGGTGTCTATTTAGTCCCTGCTGAACGCGAAAAGGCGGCCGACGTGCTGCGTTACTTTGTGATTGCAGTTCAGCCCGAGGGCACGTTTTCCTTCAACAGTTTACCTCCCGGCCGTTAC
>DATNJO010000896.1:0-4748 GCA_035603895.1 Pyrinomonadaceae bacterium | reverse complement strand
CGTTGGAAACACGCCTTTGTCGTCAGACTTCGGACGAATAAACCAGAGCTTGCCCGCTTCATGGGTAGCAAACCAGTTTTGATGAACCGCGTTGACGAGCGGCGATGTGTTCCAACTCCTCACGAGCGTTTCAGGTTGGCGATAGATGACGGCTTCGAGTGCTTCCCAAAGATTCGTTGCGTCTTTCTTCATCCCGACTTCTTGTTCGCCGCTGTAAGAACTCGAGACGAGTGAAACGAGAGCATCTTCCGCGCTGTTGCCAACACCAACTTGAAATGCAGGCGTTGCTTTGCCGAGACCACCGACGCGCGGCGCGCCGGGATAGCCGAGAATCTGTCCTTTGTACGTGCCGGCGCTCCAGTAGTTGATGTGCGCGACCATGCCGTGAAAGACCGAACGCCGCTTCAGTAGATCGCTCGGTAGATCGGGAATCGTCGCGTTGGTCTCGATAAACCAACCGGGTGGATCGATCAACCAGCCAAGCAACTTGTTGTTTGTGTCGCGCTGTTCTTTGACTTTGACTGAAGACGAAGCGAGCGCTTCTTTAGCCTGATCTCGATACCAACCGACCAACAGGTAACTCAGCGCAGTATCTTGAGGTACGCTGCCTTGCGCGTTTGGTTGGCGCAGGTCTTCGAGTTTGTCGTGCCACGAGAAGACGTTGCGATTCTCGGCGATGAAGGCGGTGAATGTGGGCGAACCGGTGGATGAGTTTCCGATCGCGGTAATTGTCGTGTGATCTCCGGCAAAGTTAGCCGACGCGAATTGTTCGAGTGGAACGACTTTACCAACCGATCGCGCCGTGTATTTATCACTGCCGGCGAAAAGTAGATTCGCTGGACCAGCGTCGCTCGTCAACGTGCTACCATCGACAAACCACGCTTTCGTTTTCAGAGTCGCGCCACTACGCGCAAACCGCACGATCAACCAGTGGTCCGGCAGCGCCGGAAAATCCAGCAAGCCCGGCGTGTAAGCGTGACGCAATCCAGACGGCAACACCCAGTGTAAATAGACGCCGCGGTCTTTCTCTTCCAGCAACGCATCCGAACCCGCGTCGAGCACGAGTTGGTCCGCGGGGTTGCCCTGATAGGTGCGGCCGGCTCCATAAAAAGGCTTTGGCCCAGGCATTATCAACGACGCCGGCAACACCTGATAATCAAACAACTGCGGCGACCAGCGGCCATCGTTCGCGGCGTACCGGTCCTTTGCAATTTCGACGACGCCTCGTTTTGTGAATACGATGTCGTCAATTACCAGCGCCTGCACCTTAATCGGCACAAGCAGATGCGGTGAGTCCATAGAAGTTTCCTCGTTAATGGACAGGATTTACAAAATTAACAAGATTGCTTCGCGTTAGATTATTTCCACTTGATGTCTTGCTGTTCGGGTTTGCGAATCATCAGCGTCGCGATCTCGGCCGAGCCGTTGCACTCCAACTGATTCTGAAGCTTTACGACGTCCACCACTCCGGCAGGTGGACCAGTTCGAAGCAAGTCTTTCTTCACGTCGAGAATCTTGCCCGACTTCGATTTCGCCTTGCCGTCGCTGCTGACTCCAAACGTGATTCCTTCGCGAGGTTCGCGGAAGGTCACCGTGTCCAGCGAACCACGCGCGAGACAAAACAAAACGCCTTCCGCAATCTGATCGAGACGCAGAATCCTGGGCAGGTTCGGATCGGCCGGCGCATTCGTCACCGCCGTCACTTCAACGCCAGGCCAACCACTCACGATGCTCGAGCGCAACAAGAAACCCGACTTCGGCATGTCCATGTAACGCTCTGATGGATTCCATTCCGGCGTCTTGCCCTGCAGCCGCAAGCGATACTGGTAGACGATCTTCGACAACACCGATTGCAAATCCGCGCGCGACGAGGTGCGCAGTTCGGCGGTGCGAACCGCGATGCTGAGCGCGCCATCGAGCATCGCGTTCACCCAGTTGTCGTCGAGGTTGAAGAAGCGCAGCGATTCCTGCGGCAGCAGTGACGTGTGCGGCACGAGGTAATGAAACGGCACCGGATACAACAACACGAGCCGCGCAATCCACTCGACGAGATCGTCAGCGATCTTGACTCGTTCGTTGGGCGGCGCCGGCGCAACCGAGTTCGGGTCTTTGAACGAACTGCGATGCTGTTCGAGAAACTTCTCGATCTCTTTCGTGAACTCGGTGGCGTTTTGACTGCGTTCGACAAACAAATGCAGTCCTTTCGCAAACGCCGGCGAAGACAGCGCCAGCAACCGGCCGAGTTCCCACGCCGACGCATACGACACGTCCAGCATTCCATTCTTGTCGTCGAAGATCATTGCGGCATCGGCGCGCTCGAAAGCCGGCCGGTTTATGCGTTGCCTGGGAAACGGCGACAATGGACCACGATACCAGGCGATGGTTGGCGAGCTGTTTAGTGGTTTGTAATCCAGCGGCACGTAACCACGCTTCAGTGCGTTGTCGACGTGAGTGTGGCCTGTGGTCGCGGGCAATGCGAGGCCAAACACGGCCGCATTCCTTTTGAGTTGCTGCATCAACCCGCCGAATGTGTCGTGTCCGGTCGGATCGTTTACAAAGGTCCAACTGCCGAGCGTGATGAGCCGCACTCGCGAGGCAGGCGGAGCCTGGTTCGGATCGCTATCGAACAGCTCGTTCCAACCTTCGAGTGAGATTAAATAGACCGTGTTCGTACCGCGTGAAGGGAAGCGATTCGCAACCAACACCGAAAACTCTCCGTCAGCAACCATTTCCAACGGCACCTTGTCCGCCGTGTCGACGTGACGAATATGCGCGAGCAGCGGAAGTTCTTTTCGCGTGGGGCAGAGTTTGCGAAAGAGTTTGAGATCGAGGTCGAGCAGCCGCACGGGTGTATTGGCATCTTCAGTGCGTTTGAATTTCGGCAGCAGCACGGCGTCGATGTCATCAGACCGAATCCACGGCCCGGGCAGATTCTCGTCTAACGGAAGATCTTCTGGATGAGGCGGCTCGAGGTCGGCAACGGTGCCGTTTTTCAATGCGACCTTGCCGTCAACGAGATCCTGATCCGAGAGCACCAGCAATGCGAGCCACGGTTCGCGTTGTGGCGAGAGCGTTCTTTCCCACGGCAGATTGCGTGTGAGCAACACGAGATGCGGCAGCACGTTTGTGTAATCGGCGACGCCGCCGTTTGGTGGGAAGTACGCCTGAATCTCGTCGCCGTCGATCGAATAACGCGGCGCCAAAATCTCGAAGCGCTGGTCCTGGTAATAGTGGCGCGCCTCGTCGCCTTCGAGATTTACGGTCTGTTGGAGAACGAAGCGATACGAGCCGGCAGTCAGCGGCGCCTCGTAGTTGTCGAAGAAGATCATCTGTGGTGGAGTCGACATTTTTGTTCTTGTGCTTGGTAGTAGACAGGATTTACAGAATTAACAAGATCGCATAGGAAACAGCCCATCTTGTCCATTCTGCAATCCTGTCAAAGCCATGACTATGCGGCTACCGCTCCCGCGAGAGGATCGGCTTGCAGTTCGCGGAAGGAGACCCGCTCCGCGGTTTGCCACGACAGAGTGAAGCCCGCGGTTTTTAACGCTGCTGCGATCTTCTTCTGTTACTCTTGTTTCTGGGCCAACGTTGACTGGATACTGCGCGAGCGAGTCGAAGCAGGCGATTCCTGCGTTGTTGCGGATTTGACGACGGTACCTGCTTCGAGTGGATGCCACTCGATCTTTGGTGGTGCTGCGCGTTTGCCGAGTTTCCCTGTCGCTGGCTTGAGTCGCTTAATACCGGTGATGCAACCGTCGATCAGTTTTGCACCCGGTTCGGACGCGGTCAGGGTTGGTTTTTCAGGGTTCCAAATGGCGTCAGGTAACGACCCGATCTCCTCTTCGATGGTCCAAGTCGAAAGATTCGGTTGCGCGGCCGAAATGTCGTCGCAAACGACTGTTGCGTTGAGCACTGACTGAAGCTTCTTGCCCATCGGATGAGCCCCGACCGCATTGGCAGATTTCTTCGCCGGTATGCCACTCGTGTCGAGCACGACAGGCTTCGTGACCATCATCGACTGGCCACTGAAACTCGGATTCTGAATACCCTCAGACAAACCGTTGCTCTTCACACGTCCGACGTTCAACGTCGTAACCGGGACCACGGCCGCGGCCGCAAGTTCCAATTGATCCGCACGCACCTTCCACACAGCGTCTTCCGGTTTTGGCTTCGGATCTTCTCGGCGAGCGTTCGGAAGCGTGTTCAGGTTGTTTCGTCCTGCTGCGAGGTTTGGCTGAACAACGGGAAACGCTTTGACCGGAGCGCTGACCGCTTTCCTGTCGCCGCCGCTCATGTTCAGGAAGTTGTGACAGAACTCCTGCCACGTCTTGATCAGCTCCGGTTCTTTCGGCTTCGGAATGCCAAAGTCGATGGCGAAGGAAACGACCACCAGATCGATGTGTGCAACACCACCGATCGGCGGTCCCCACATCTTGATCGAAGCGCCGATCGTTACCTTGAGCGACGTAACAGCGAACGCAGCTTCAACGCGCAACGAGATGCCGAGCTCGGCTTCGAAATAGAATGGTTGCCAGCTAACGACAACGTCGAGATAAACGGTGAACCACGCGGAGATGCGGCCGGAGTTGAACGTCGCCTCCAACTTCCCACCGAGCATGAGACACGAAGGCGTGATCGCGAGATACACGCCGCCTTTGATCGAAAGGTTGTTATTGACCGGCCAGTTCAATCCGAGCCGCGGTACAACGGGATAGTGCTCCGGACGGCGGAAATTCGGATGGTAA
>DATNJO010000895.1:0-8232 GCA_035603895.1 Pyrinomonadaceae bacterium | reverse complement strand
GCGTCGACGAGTACTACGAATGGATCTTCAATAACTCAGTTCCCGGCCTGCCCGAAAAAGCCGCGGAAGAAGATCTGACGCCGCTTCAATTCATGCGCCGCTACGGCGCGTTCGAAGTCAAACAAAAGATCGGCAAGGTTTACGATCAAACAGTTGACTCGGCAGAACTCGACGATGCACGCGAAGACGACCTCGGTCGAATCTTCACGCGCGCGCCAAAGCCAGCCGGCCCAAACATCGTTCCCATTCCAATGCCCGACGGCGACGCGCAAGGCCGCCGGCTCGTTGGCGTAAACATCAACGGCGAAGTCAAACGCGGCTTCCCGACGCCAAGCGGCAAACTCGAATTTTTCTCAACCACTCTGGCCAACTGGGGTTGGCCAGAGCTAGCGATCCCGATCTATTTCAAAAGCCACGTTCACCAGGACAATCTCGACGCCGATCAGACGATTCTGATCTCCACGTTCCGCCTGCCCGTGCAAATCCACACGCGCAGCGCAAACTCAAAATGGCTCGACGAGATCGCGCACACGAACCCGCTGTGGATTCACCCGAGCCACGCCGGCAAACTCAACGTGAAAACCGGCGATCTCCTGCGCGTCGAAACCGAGATCGGTTATTACGTCGTGCCCGCGTGGGTCACCGAAGGCATTCGTCCCGGCATCGTGGCGTGCAGTCATCACATGGGCCGCTGGAAACTGTCCGATGAAGGCCAGCGACAGATGATGGCGACGGTGAAGCTGGAACAGAACGGAACGAAGTGGCGTTTGACACGCGAGAAAGGCATCGCGCCGTATGAGTCGAAGGATGGCGACACGTTGCGAATCTGGTGGAAAGACGCTGGCGTGCACCAGAACATGACTTTTCCGGTTCATCCCGATCCGATCTCGGGAATGCACTGCTGGCATCAGGCGGTGCGTGTGCGCGCGGCGGACGCGGCCGATCAACCGGGGGACATTTTTGTCGACACGGAGAAGTCGCGTGAGGTTTATCGAAAGTGGCTTGCGATGACGCGGCCTGCTGATAAATTCTCGCCGGATCAAACGCGACGGCCCTACTGGATGCTTCGGCCGTTGAAACCAGCAAGGGAGTTTTATAAGCTGGCCACAGATTCACGCGGATAACACGGATATGTATTTCAAGCAGTTTTATCTCGCCTGTTTGGCCCACGCTTCGTATCTGATCGGCTCGGAGGGCGAAGCTGCGGTCGTCGATCCGCAACGCGACGTCGACGAATACATCGCCGAAGCCGAAGCCAACGATCTCCAAATCAAGTACGTTATCGAAACCCACCTGCACGCCGATTTCGTCAGCGGACATCAGGAACTCGCCGCACGCACTGGAGCGGAGATCGTTTTCGGCGAACAGGCAAACGCCGAGTTTCCGCATCGCCCTGTTAGCGATGGTGAAGAGATCCGGTTCGGGAAAGTTGTGTTGCGCTTCATCGAGACTCCCGGTCACACGCCGGAAGGAATCTGCGTGCTCGTCGTCGACACCGAAGTCTCGAATGAACCACAAAAGATCCTCACCGGCGACACGCTCTTTATCGGCGACGTCGGCCGGCCCGATCTCGCGGGCGGCAAAGGCTACACGCCGCAAACGATGGCCGAGATGATGTATGAGAGTCTGCACGGAAAGATTCTGAAGCTGCCGGATGAGGTTGAGGTCTATCCGGCGCACGGTGCGGGCTCGATGTGCGGCAAGAACATGTCGAAAGAAACTTCGTCGACGATCGGCGAGCAGCGCAGATTTAACTACGCGCTGAAGCCGATGACGAAGGAACAGTTTGTTTCGATGATGACGGCGGATCTTCAGGAAGCGCCGGCATACTTTCCACGCGACGCAGAGATCAATCGCGCGGGCGCGCGCGAATTGTCTGAATTGTCGCCACCTTCGACGCTCTCGCCGCAGCAGGTTTCCGAACTGCGCGAACAGGGACACGTGCTGCTCGACGTGCGTTCGGCTGCTGAATTTGGCGCCGGTCACGTTCCGGGTTCCGTAAACATCGGACTCGGCGGACAGTTTGCGATTTGGGCCGGGAGTTTGCTCCCTTTGAACTCCTCGATCGTGATCATTGCGGATGCCAGAGAACAGGTCGATGAATCTGTCGTGCGATTGGCGCGAGTGGGCATTGAAAACGTAAAGGGTTATTTGGACGGTGGCGTTGAGAATTGGAGCCGCACTGGTTTTCCTGTCGATTCGATTCCGCAAGTCAGCGTGAATGAGTTGAAAGAGAAACTCGCTGCGAGCGACGATTTGCAAGTCGTCGATGTTCGCCGACCGGCTGAATTTGGCAACGGTCACGTACCGCGCGCACTCAACGCGCCGCTCGCGACTCTCGACCGTGTCGCGGAAGAGTTGCCGTTTGAAAAAGACAAACCAACGGCCGTGATTTGCGCGGGCGGATATCGTTCGAGCGCGGCGGCGAGTTTGCTGGAGCAGTTGGGCTTCACGAATCTGCTGAACGTGTCAGGCGGCACCGGCGCCTGGATAAATGCCGGTTATCCAGTCGAGACCCCCACCACAAAATAAACACTTACGTTTCGAGGCGAACATCGATCCGTTAACGTTCAAAATCCTGGTCGCGATTGGAATCATCGTCGTCGCCACCATTCACGGCTTCGGCGCGGCGTGGCTCGCGATCTGGATGCTGTTTCACCCTTACAAGTCGCTGAAGCTGTTTGGCATTACGATCTGGCCGCAAGGCATGATCCCGCGGCATCGCGAAAAGCTCGCGCAATCGATCGGTAATGCCGTCGGCAATGAACTCGTCTCACAGCAAACTGTTTTCGATGCGTTGTTCGAAACCAGTTTCTTTCAAGACAAAGTCGAAGACTTCGTCGGTGGTTACACAAACGAACTTCTTTCACGCGTCTATCCGTCGTTTATCGACGCGTTGCCGTCGCAGGCACGCGCGCCCGTGCTCGATACGATCTCCGCGCTTCAGTATCGGCTCGCCGAATACATTACCGACATGCTGAAGAGCGAGGAGACCGCGGAAGCGATCGAACGGTTTGTCGACAAGCAAGTCGACGACTTAACCGCGCGCCGCATCGGCGACGTTGTGAATCCCGAGTCGGTCGATAAAGCGCGCGACTTTGTTGAAGAACGTCTGCAACGACTCATCGGCACCGAAGCTTTCGAACAGAAAGTGCGCGACTTCGTTTCCGGCCGTCTTGACGATCTGGCCCATAGCAACGCCACACTCGCCGAGACGTTCACGCCGGAAACGATCGCCTTCATCAAAGAACGCATCGATCAGCAGGTGCCGCCTATCGTTCATCACCTCGCGGACCTCGCCACCAGTCAAAGCACGCGCAAACAGATCGGCGCGCTGATCAAGCAGGAAGTCGACCAGTACTACGAACAACTCTCGCTCTTCAAGAAGATCTTCATCTCGCGCGAACGCATCCATCGCGAGGTCGACGATCTCGTTAACAAAACATTGCCGCGGCGCATTGAAGAATATCTGCGTGGTGAGGCTTTCGAGCAGGAAGCCGAAGCGTTCCTCAACGCCACGATCGATAACGTGATGGCACGGCCGCTCAACGAGCTCATCGGCCAGATCGACACGATCAAGTTCGAAGATCTCAAGGAACAGATCACCAATCGCCTGGTAGAGATTCTCCGTAGCGAGTCGTTGTTTACTTCAGTCTCGATCTACTTCACCGACGCGATCGATCGACTGTTTCCACAAACTATCGGCTCAGTCATGCAACAGATCGATCCGCGTTCGGTCGATGAAGCAAAACGTTTTCTGAGCCGTGGCTTGCTAAACTTGCTCGCGCACGACCAAACTGCGCGTACGATTAACGCGATTCTGACGTCGCAAGTCGAACGTCTCCTGATTGCTCCAATCGGCAAGCTTGGCGACCACGTTTCACAAAACGCGATGCAACGCGCCAGTTCGGCGCTGGTCGAACGCATCACCGTCGCAGCGCGGGAACGGCTACCGGTAGCGATCGCTGAATTTGACGTTGGCGGGCTGGTTCGCAAGAAGGTTTCCGACTATCCAATCGAAAAACTCGAGGAACTGGTGCTCTCCGTAGCCCAGCAACACTTAAAAACGATTGAACTTTTTGGGGCAATAATCGGTTTCTTTATTGGTGTGGCGCAGGCCATCTATTTCTGGTTCACTTATCACCCGCGATGAACTAACCAAACTTAAGGCCACGGAGGAATGGCTATGTATTGCGCAAATTGCGGCACGCAGCTCGTCCAGGGGTTGAGCTACTGCAACCGCTGTGGCACCAACCTGCGAGAACGAACTGAATCGAACACCGGCATAATTGGCGCCTTTCTCACCGCCATCACGACCATAGGTGCGGCTGGCTTAGCCATTCTGTTCGGCGGCGCGCTGGTGTTGAAGAGAAAGGCGCAGTTGGACCCGGAGCTGATCGGCGTTTTCATGACGTTTACGTTTCTGCTCGTGGGGCTCATCGAGGTTATGCTAATCAGAAACCTGTCGAAACTTTTAGGTCCGAAAGAGAGCAAACCACGTTCGTTTCAACCGCCAGTGACTAACGATCTTCGTTTGCCACAACATTCGACTCTGGGCGAACCAGTGCCGAGCGTCACTGAAAACACTACCCGCACACTCGAATACTTAACGCGTGAGCAAGGACGCACTTGAGCCCCGGACGTTTTTGAGTTCAGTCTTTAGGCTGTGCTTTTACGGACAAGCTAAAGCTTGAACTCAAAACACTTATCGCTGTTGAGGAGGGAACTGTCGATGAAAGCCCTGTTGAGTTTGATTCTTTTAACGTTGCTTGTTACGGCCGGCTGTCACCACGGACGTGCTGATGTTAAAGGCTCCGGCAAACGTGAAGTACAAAAGCGAGAGATCGGTCCATTCACGTCCATCTCCACTGAGGGCCATTTTAATCTCGAGATAGTCTGTGGGAAAGATTTGAGCGTGGAAGTTGAAGGCGACGACAACATACTGCCGCTCGTGAACAGTGAAGTTCGTAACAACGTGCTGCGACTAGTAAGTACGAAGAGCTACTCGGCTGACGAGCCGGTAACGTTCCGGATCTCTGTTCCGAATCTCGAAGCGATCTCCGCGGACGGCGCCGGAAAGGTCCAGATCACAGGCGTCAACAACGACAAGATTCAGATCGCTTCTAATGGCGCGTCGGCGATTACCGTATCGGGAACAACGAAGATGGTCGGCGTCGATACGAATGGCGCGTCAAAGATCGACACTCACAACTTGCGCTCGGCGCACGCGATTGTCGACACAAAAGGCGCTTCAAAAGTCGATCTCGGCGTGTGCGACAGACTCGACGTCAACGTCTCTGGAGTTTCTCACGTGACCTATCGAGGCGATCCGGTAGTGAACAAAACGATCCACGGACCTGGCAAAGTTGAGAAGCGAAGCGACCAGGGAGCTTAGCCATATTGAGGCACCGGGAGCCATCCACAGATTACACAGAGTCTGCGTAATCTGTGGATGGTTTTTATTTTGGTGTTGACATAACAGTCACGACTGAATAACTATTTGCCATCACCGAAAGGAGCTTACGTCCCTAATGACCTACGTAGTTGTTGAATTATGCGTCGATTGCAAGTACACCGACTGCGCAGCTGTTTGTCCTGTTGAAGCTTTTCACGAGTTAACAGATCGTCTTTACATCAATGCCGACACTTGCATCGATTGTGATGCGTGCGTGCCTGAGTGTCCCGTAGAAGCAATCTTCGCCGACACAAACGTGCCCGAGAATTACGCACACTGGACGCAAATCAACATCGATGAAGCTCCCAAGTACCCAATCATCTCCCAGAAGATTCCGGCACTTCACGGCCCGACCTGCACCGGCCCTGAAGAGTAGCGCAATAAATTCAAGACGATCGCAGCTTTGAGGCGTGCTCAAAATGCACGCCTCAAGTTTTTCTTGACCCTTTTTCCGGCTTTGCGGCAAGATGGTTTCGCGAGTTGACGCCTGTTACCACTCGCCTTCGAGCCCACATTCCTCTAGTAAAAACCGCTTTCCAGAAGGATTTCAGTATGACACCCCAACAACCGTATTTTCCTCCCCCGATGCATGGCTTGCAGACTATCTGGCGTGATAAGTCGACGCTGGTAATGACGAAAGAGGCGCTGCTCCCTAACCGCTGCATTAAGTGCAACGAACCCACCGGTGAACGGCTCAAACGCAAACTCACCTGGCACCATCCGGCGCTTTATCTCACGATCCTGATCAGCATTCTGGTTTACGCGATTCTCGCGATGGTGATTCGCAAGACAGCGACTATTAACCTCGGATTCTGCGAAGAGCACCGCGACGCGCGGCGCCGTCATCTGGCGATCACGTGGGCACTCGGAATTGTGGGACTGCTTTGTTTCCCCGTCGCCGGCATGCTTGAAGACGCGACTCCAGTGGCCATCGGAGGACTACTGCTGCTGGCTTGTATGATTTACGGCATCGTCACACTCCGCGTCGTGGTTCCCAGCAAGATCGACAATCATTTCGTTTGGATAAAGGGCATCAACTCTGACTATCTGCAAGAGTTTCCTCAGTGGCAGGGCCGCGTGTGAAGTGCTTGCAAACGGGCCGGTCCAAATCTATAATCCGCCCGTCTCTCGTCCCTTCACTCTCTCGCGAACCCTTGGGCCATGAAGATGAAGCGCTTTGTTTTCCCCCTTGCTGTAACTCTTTGCCTTTTACTCGTAGTCTCTCAACCCACAACTGTCTCGGCTAAAGACAACTGGGTCAGCGTCCGCACCAAAAACTTCTTCATGATCGGCAACGGCGGCGAGAAGGAAATCCGGCAGGTTGGACTGCGGTTGGAACAGTTTCGCGAGGTGTTTACGCGGCTGTTTCCGAAGATGCGATTCAATACGCCCGTGCCGACGACGGTCGTAGTTTTCAAAAGTCACAGTTCCTACGGGCCGTTTAAGCCGCACTCAAATACAGCCGGCTACTTTCAGGCGGGACTGGACGTCAACTACATCACGCTGACGACGGAACTCGACGGCGAACAGGATCCGTTCAACGTTATCTTTCACGAATACACTCACCTGCTGGTCAACAACACTTTTGAGAATGCGCCGTTGTGGTTCAACGAGGGCCTCGCGGAGTACTACAGCACTTTCAAGATCACCGACGATCGCAAGATCGGTATCGGCTACCCGATCAGCAATCACGTCTATCTGCTGCGCGACAGCAAGATGCTGCCGTTGCGCACGCTCTTCGAAGTCGATCACAAATCGCCGCATTACAACGAGTCGAAAAAGCAGGGCATCTTCTACGCGCAGTCGTGGGCGTTGATGCACTACCTGTTGATCGGCAAGACCGGGAAAGTCGACCAGCTCGCGAAGTTTTTAGACTTACAAAATGCGAACGTGCCGATGGACAAGGCGTTTCAGGATTCGTTTGGAATGCCGTTCGAGACGATGGAGAAGGACCTGAAGAGCTACGTAAAGCAGAATCGCTACAACGTGCTCGACGGTCACTTCGAAAACAAACTGCAACTCGACACGAACACCCAGGCCACACCGCTAACCGAAGCGGAAGCCCAGGCGTATCTCGGCGATCTAATGCTTCACAGTTATCGCCAGGACGCTTACAAGTATTTACAAAAAGCGCTCCAACTCGATCCAAATCTCGGAATGGCCCATGCCTCGTTGGGCATGGCTTATTTTCGTGAAGGAAAAGTCGAACAAGCGCGCGCGAGTCTCGAACGCGCGGTCGCGCTGAACTCGCAAAACTATCTCGCGCACTACTATTACGCGTTCACGTTGAGCCGGCAGTCGCCCGATGGCGACGATATGGTCTCCGCTTACACGCCGGAAATGGCCAGGAAGATACGCGAGCACTTGCAGAAAGCAATTGCCCTGCGGCCGGATTTTCCAGAGCCGCACAACCTGCTGGCGTTTATGAGTCTTGTGAGCGGCGACAACATGCCCGAAGCGATTGATTCGTTGAAAAAGGTGTTGAGCACGTCGCCGGGCCGGCATGACGTTTCGTTGACCCTCGCTCAACTCTACTCGCGCACCGGTGATTACAAAACCGCGCGCCAGATGCTCGAACAACTCGCAAAATCCACCGCGCCCGAAGATCTGCGCCGGCATTCGGAGATGTTGCTGAAGCAGATTGAGGGCATCCAGGAACGCGAAGGCACTTACGTAGACCAACTACAGCAGGCGCGTAACGCGAAGGGCGGCCCACCGAGTCTCGTCAACGTGGGGCCGGAATCCGCTGCAAACGAAGGCGGCCCCGGCACCGGTAC
>DATNJO010000894.1:0-4165 GCA_035603895.1 Pyrinomonadaceae bacterium | reverse complement strand
ACCACCTTGTTGTCACTCTCTTTGAAAACCGTGCGCAGTATCTCGTGCCGGCGGATCACTTCATTCAGGCCGCGCTCCAGCGCTGCGCTGTTCAACGGTCCACTCACCCGGTAGTAAAACGGCAAGTAATACGGATCGGTCGCGGGGTCGAGCTGATGAAGAAACCAGAGTCGCTGTTGGGCCAGCGAAAGTGGCGCAGCGATGCTTCTTTCGCGACGGCGAATCGTCTGGTCCACCACTGGCTCCGCGCCTCGGACCTTGCGCTTGAGTTGCATCACGAGCGCCGAGCGTTCGTCCGGCGAGAGCGATGCTGCACGACTGGAAACATCGTCCATAACAGTTGAAGACTTCTTTTGTGTTTAGGAGAAGCTGCGGATTAGATGACCGGAATCTTCAATGACGCGTTCGGCGATGATCAGCGCCAACCCGCTCACTGTCGGGGATTCAAAGAAGCTGCGCAGCGATAATTCCACGCCAAATTCTTTACGAAGACGAGACATCAACATTGTGGCGAGCAAAGAGTGGCCGCCCAACTCGAAGAAGTTGTCTTCGATACCGACTTGCTCGATGCCCAGTAACTCCTGCCAGGTATCCGCCAGGTCCTGTTCGAGCTCGTTGCCCGGAGCAATATATGCGCTTGGCAGATTTGGTCTTGGATGAAGAACGGAGCTTCCAGCTTTTTCGACTATTGCAGCAGCCGGCAAATCCTTGAGGCTTGCCAATTGCTCCAGGCGCGCGTTGAGGTCCGACGTCGAGATGACTATTTGCGAGAGCGGCCCGATTGAAAGGACGCGTTCCAAAGCCTCGCCTCCGTTTTGCGGATCGATCGCGTCGCGCTCCCACGCGTCCCAGTTGACGCTGAGCCACGTTTCGCGATGCGACTGATTGTGCTTTCGCACAAACGTATCCACGTAGATGTTTGCAGCAGCGTAAGCTGCGAATCTCATTCCACCGAGGATTGAAGAGAGCGACGAGAGCATTAAACAGAATTTGTAATCTCTGCCACGCAACACTTTTTCCAAAACGGGCAGTCCGTGCACTTTGGCTTGAAACTGGACCATGCAGTCAACTGCCGTCGTCCCTCTAATCTCTTTTTCCGTGCCCGCAGGAGCAGCCGCGCCGTGGATAACGCCGTCGATGCGTCCAAAGTGTTCCACCGTGCGAGCTACGGCATCGAGCATCTGCTCTTCGTTGGCTGCGTCCGCGTGTAATACGAGCACTTCCGCGCCCGCTGCTTCCAACTCTCGGACTTTCTTGATCCTGTTGCTTACGACATCGTCGTCGTTGTGCTCTCGCAACCAATCGTCCCACTCAGATCGTTGTGGCAAGGCGTTACGTCCAAGCAGCGCGAGCTTCACTTTGTGGGTTCGCGCGAGATGTTGGGCCAGTGCTAACCCAACGCCCCCGAAGCCTCCGGTTATCAGATAGACTCCGCCATCCTCGAGCAGTGATTGCGCGCCTATTCCTTTCTCGAGTCGCACCGGTTCGAAGCTTTGGACCCAGCGATGCCGGCCACGATACGCAACGACGGGTTCACCGCTGCTTTCAGTCAACTCATCGACGAGCTGATCGACGAGTTGCGTGTTGCGTGTGACGTCGATGCTACGGCAACTTATTTCCGGGTGCTCCTGCGGGATGACCTTACAAGCGCCAAGCACGGTCGCCTGCTCTGGCCGCAACGACTCGTCGCCAGTGACTTCCTGCAAACTATCGGTCACAACCACCAACTCCAACGAGCTTGCGAGAGATCGATCCGCGAGCGCCTGCGTCAAAAAGAGCAGACTGTATAGACCCGATTGCTGTGCGTGTTCGAAACTCTGAGGTTCGTCAAGACTCCAAAGGTGAATCACCTTTGTAAAATTAATGCCTCGCGTTACCAACTCCTGCACCAAAGCTTCGTAGTCTTGTTTTTTGTCAGGGTTCACTGTGTAGGCGCGATCGGCCATGCGTCTAAACTCGGCTCCCGCATGAACGACGACGATTTCCTCGTCTCTCTGCCTGAACCGTTGGGCCAACTCCTCGCCTGCGCCGCTCTCGTCGCAGAAAATCAGCCACGAGCGATTTTTCATCTCTGGTTTTGACACTCGCGGCAGGTTGAATTGTTTCCACGATGGAAGATAGAACCAGTCGGCGACGTCTGTTCTTTTTACGGATGCAGGCCGGGTAAGTTTAGCCGGTGCGTGACCGTTAACTGGCTCGAGATAGTAACGCTGTCGTTCGAAAGGATATGTCGGCAAAGGAACGCGGCGGCGCTGTTCGCCTGCATGAAAACGCTCCCAATCAATTTCACCACCGGCCAGCCAGAACTTGCCCACACTCGTCAGCAAAAACTCAGTCTCCGCATGACCATCACGGGGACGTGGCAACGAGCTAACGACAACCGGACTCCCGTTTTGCGCGGTCTGTTGTCGTACCAGCGCACTTAACGTCTGGCCCGGCCCAACTTCCACCAGGATTCTGTCTGCGTCCTGAAGCAAATTGCTGAATCCATCGGCAAAACGCACTGTCTGCCGCAAGTGGCGCGACCAGTATGCGGGATCGGTCGCTTGCGCGCTGGTTTGCCACGTGCCGGTGACATTTGAAAGAAAAGGAATCGATGGTGCGTTTAGATTCACCTGTCCGACGCGATCGGTAAACGCGTCGAGAATCGGCTCCATCATTTCCGAGTGAAAAGCATGTGAAGTATGAAGCACCTGCGAATACACATCTCGCTGCTTGAGCTGATCGTGAAGCGACTGGATCGCCGTGGACGTGCCGGAAACGACGCAGTTCTTTGCTCCGTTGACCGCAGCCAGCGACAGACCGTTGCGTAACAAAGAACGCGTTTCCGTTTCGGACAACATCACTGCGAGCATCGCTCCCGAAGGCAGATCCTGCATAAGTTGTCCGCGTGCGGCCACCAACGCGAGCGCGTCTTCAAGTGAGAACACGCCGGCCAAACACGCGGCTACGTATTCACCGATACTGTGACCGATCATCGCCGACGGGATCACGCCCCAACTCATCCAAAGTTGGGCCAACGCGTACTCGATACAGAAGAGCGCGGGTTGCGTGACGAACGTCTGGTCCAACAATCGTTTGGCTTCAGCCTCGCCCGCTTCGTTCGGGTAGAGCACCTCGCGCAGATCGAGATTCAAATACTGTTTCAACTGTTCCGCACAAAGATCGATGTACTCGCGAAAGACCGGTTCGCTTCGATAAAGCTCACGTCCCATCCCGACGTACTGAGTGCCCTGCCCCGGAAACATAAACACGACGGGCCGATGCTTTGGTTCGTGAACGAGTGTGAACAGACGAGCGGAATCGCGCGCCTCGAGCGCCGATAACGCGCCGTCGCGATCCTTACAAACCAGAAAGCGTCGATGACTATAACCGCCGCGCCCGAGCTGCAACGTGTACGCGACGTCCGCGAGATTGGCGCCGCTGTTGTGCTTCAGGAATTCAGTCAGGTTTGCTGTTGCGGCATCCAACGCCGAACTGCTCTTAGCAGAGAGCAACAATAACTGGTGCGGTCGTGCCGTCGTTGTCGAGGATTCAGTTTGCGGTGGCTCCTCAACCACCACGTGCGCGTTGGTGCCACCGATGCCGAAGGAGCTAACTCCCGCCCGGCGCGGTGTCTCGCCCCGTTTCCATTCGACGAGTTTGTCGTTGACGATGAACGGGCTGTTGGGAAAATCGATCTTCGGATTGGGTTGTTTGTAGTGGAGATTCGGAGGAATTTGCGCGTGTTTGAGTGCCAGAATGGTCTTGATCAATCCAGCAACCCCCGCGGCCGCATCGAGATGGCCGAGGTTGGTTTTGACTGACCCGATCGCGCAGAAATTTCGCATCTCGGGGTCAACGTTAAAGGCTTGAGTTAGGGCGGCGATCTCGATAGGGTCGCCGAGAGCGGTCGCCGTTCCATGTGCTTCAACGTAATCGATCGATTCAGCGCTGACACCGGCCATCGCGAGTGCATCGGCGATAACCTCAGCCTGACCGTTCACACTTGGCGCCGTGTATCCGATCTTCAACGAACCATCATTATTAACCGCCGAGCCTTTTATGACTGCGTGAATCGTGTCGCCATCCGCGAGGGCGTCGACCAAACGTTTCAACACGACCAGCCCGGCGCCTTCGCCTCCAACCGTGCCGAGCGCCTCCGAGTCGAAGGTCCGGCAGTGTC
>DATNJO010000893.1:0-2984 GCA_035603895.1 Pyrinomonadaceae bacterium | reverse complement strand
TGCGGAGTTTCGAGAAGAACTCGGACTGCGTGACTTCGGCAATCCAATCTTTGAGGGACAACATTCACCTACGCTCGTGCTCGCGTTGTTCTCGAAAGTGTTTGCCAAACCACAGCCGGACTGGCCCAGGCAAACGGAAGTTACCGGGTTTTGTTTCTACGATGGCCGTCACGAACTGCCGATGCGTCGCAAGCTCTCGCGGTTTTTGGAGAATGGTCCGCCGCCGATTGTCTTTACGCTAGGTTCGTCGGCTGTTTGGGTGGCGCGTGATTTCTTCAGCGAGAGTATTGAAGCGGCAAAGCGTTTGGGTCAGCGCGCCGTGTTGCTTATCGGTGACTCACGAAACCTTCCATCGTCACTGCCAGACGGGATGATGGCGATCGAATACGCGCCTTATGAGTCGTTGCTGCCACGAGCGAGTGTTGTAGTTCATCACGGCGGCGTCGGCACAACGTCGCAAGGTTTACTCGCGGGAGTGCCAACGCTGATCGTTCCGTTTGCTTTCGATCAGTCAGACAATGCAGATCGCGCGCGGCGTCTCGGCACGAGTCGGACAGTTTATCGAAACAAATATCGCGCGGCGCGAGTTGCGAAAGAGCTGCACGAACTACTGTCGCGGCCTGAGTACAAACAAAAAGCCGTTCGAGTCAGCGAACAACTGAAACAGGAAAACGGTCCCGCTCGAGCCGCGGACTTGATCGAGCAGGTGTTGCGTCACACGCCAAACTCAAACGAGGAGCTGGTCCATGCTGCTGGCGATTGATGCAGGCAACAGCAACATCAAAGTGGCGCTCTTCAATGATCACGAATTTCGGGCGCAATGGCGTTTGACGAGCAGCGAACTCGATCAACTTGCCAGGATGAATCCGCAAGAAGTTGATGCAATCGTGATTGCGTCCGTGGTGCCGGCAATAAATCCGAAGCTCACGCGCATTTCCGAAGATCACTTCAAGCTGACACCGGTGTTCGTCGATCACACGACACCTACGGGTTTGAAGATCCTTTACGATTCTCCCGTGGAACTCGGCGCCGATCGGATAGTCGATGCGGTCGCGGCTGTGGAGAAATACGGCGCACCGTGTATCGTGGTAGATTTTGGAACCGCGACAACCTTTAACGCGATTAATGCAGCGGGCGAATTTCTTGGCGGCGCGATCAGTCCGGGACTGATGACTTGCAGCGAAGCGCTTTTTGCGCGCGCCGCAAAACTCCCGCGCGTGAAATTTGAGCGCCCGGAAAAAGTGATCGCTTCGTCAACTGTAAACGCGATACAGTCCGGTTTGTACCACGGCTATATCGGCCTCGTGGACGGTGTGTTGGAAAAGATGATCGCTGAGATGGGCGAAGCGCCGCGCGTAATTGCTACCGGTGGTCTTGCCCATGCGATTGCTCCCGCTTCCCGATACATTACGCAAACCGACGACACGCTTACGCTCGAGGGCTTGCGCCTCGTTTATGAACGAATTAAGTCTTAACTACTTCAACTACTTCACCGAAATCGAAGACACGTTTGTCAGGCGGCGCGGCAAGCACCTGTTTTTGAGTCCGATGGACTGGGCGTTGATGGAAACCTGGAAACAGCAAGGCATTCCCCTGCACATTGTGCTTCGCGGCATCGAACGATCGTTTGATTCTTACGAGTCAAAGCCGCGCAAACGGACAGTGAAGTCGCTGCTCTATTGCCAGGAAGAAGTTGAAGCTCAATATGCCGAGTGGACCGAGTCGCGTGTCGGCGCGTCGTCCAGCGAAACAAGCGATGCGGAAAAGACTCCGTTTTCCCTCGACGCGATCACCGAACACTTGCAAACTAACCGCGACTTGTTGCTTCAGGCAGCCGCGGCACGGCCGGATGACGATCTTTCAGAAGCAATGACGCGCGCGGCCGCACTGCTCGAGGAGATCGAACAGGACCTTGCCGGTGGCGTGTCACCCAACACGCGTACGCTCGAAGACTCGCTGACCGGACTCGAACGGCTGCTTAACAACTCCATGTTCGCCGTCGCTCCGAATGAAGAACTCGAAAAGCAAAAGACCGCGGTGAAGGATCAACTCAAACCTTATCGCAATCACATGGAAACGGAAATTTATAATCAAACGTTCAATAACCTGTTGCTGAAGCGTTTGCGGGAGCAGTTTGCCGTGCCGCGACTCAGCTTGTTCTACGTCTGACCTTACTCTAGAGGAGAATTTCATGGCTGAAATGACTATCAGGCGCTTCGGCGTGATTTCGGTGGCCAAGATGTATGGATTCCTCATGTTTATCTTTGGCCTGATCTTCGGCGTGATTTACGGGCTGTTCTTCATCATCTTTGGCGCGGCGATGTCCGCAATGGGAGGAGGCCGCGACGCGACGACTGGAGGCGTCAGCTCGGTGGTCATCGGTATCATCATGATGATCGCCATACCGATCATGTACGGCGTGATTGGGTTCATCATGGGCGTGATTGGCGCTCTCGTGTACAACGCACTCGCGGGAATGATTGGCGGCGTGAAGTTTGAACTGGAAGGTGTGCAACAGGAGTACGCGCCGCCGCCACCGCCGCATCATTGGGAACCGCATCAGTATCCGGCGCAGTAAATGTTTTTGGAAGTCGAGATAGAACGTATTCTGCCTGGCGGTTATGGATTGGCCCATGCGGAGGGCAAGACCGTTTTCGTTTCGCTCTCCGCGCCGGGCGATCGTTTGCGAGTGCGGGTGGAGCGGCAGCAGGGAAACGTGCTGTTTGCTTCGATTGAAGAGATCCTCGTCGCTTCGCCGGATCGAATTGAACCGCCGTGTCCGTACTTCGGCCGTTGCGGTGGCTGCGATTTTCAGCAGCTCGCTTATGAAAACCAGCTCGTTGCGAAGGCCGAGATCATTCGCGACTGTTTGCATCGCATCGCGCGTCTTGAGGTGCCTGAGATTGTCGTTACGCCGTCGCCGCGTGATTGGCGTTATCGTATGCGGACGATGTGGCAGATCGATCAGGATGAGCGAACAATTG
>DATNJO010000892.1:0-12129 GCA_035603895.1 Pyrinomonadaceae bacterium | reverse complement strand
GACCTGGTCCAACTCCGAGGAGACGCCCAACACTGTCGCTGAGCACTCCGCCTTTCGCTAGCATCGGCTCGAACCAACGGTCCGCAATTCGACCTGCGATGGCGAACGATATTGGCGCCGTAGAACCCGCGATCATGCGCTTCAGGGAAAATACGCGGCCCTGTACTTCCGGCGCTGTCTTGGTTTGCCAAAGTGCCTGGCTACAGCTATTCACCAACGGGATGGCAAAATAAAGCGCGAAGAGCGCCGGCGCGATAATCAATACCTGTGGGCGTATACCGATGAGGATTAAGCTGACAGAAACGACCAGGCTGAAACCAAGAACTCCTCTGATCCGATCTTTGGGGCCTCCCCAGGCACTCATTACTACGCCACCTACCAACAAACCAATACCTGAAATCGAATTGAGTGTGCCTAATATCTGAGGAGTATCGAAACTCAAGATCATTGGCGCGAACAACACCAGTGCCAACGTAATAAAGAAATTGTTGATCGTAAAATATAAAAGCACCATCAACAGGCTGGGTCGCTCTTTAATGTAGGTCCAACCATAAGCTGCTTCTCGGAATAGTGAAGGTGAGGCATTCTTTTCTTCTTCGGTTTTTTGCGTTTTGGGGATGTGAATTATCAGCAAAGTCGCGATTGCGAAGATAAAGGTCAACATGTCAATCAGAAAGATGGTCTGCAGACCCATGAACGCGATCATCAAACCACCCAGCAGTGGCGCAGCGATCCGTGAGGTTGCTTCCGAAGCATGGGTCATCCCGCTTACACGACCCAGCATACGTTTGGGAACGGTGAGCGTAATCGCCGGGTAGTAAGCCAGAAAACCAAACGTGCCGAATACTGAAAAAGCGACCACGCAGATATAAATGTGTGTGACCGTAGGCCCGCCCCTGACGGTCGCCAGCAACATGGACAATGTAGCCAGGCTACAGATGGCATCACTCAGCAGCATCATCCAACGTTTGTCCCATCTATCGACCAGAGCCCCGGCAATCGGCATCAACAGAAGGCCGGGCAGACCGCTTAACAAAGATATAGTCGTAAACTTAATGGCTGAACCTGTTTGCTGGTAAACCCAGACGCCCATCGCAAAGGTGGTCAGCCCGGAACCGATTTGAGACACCAGTTGACCAAACCACATCAGGTAAAACATCCAAACCTGCTTGCGATCGACGGGACTCGCAGCTTCGCTCATCTCGAGGGTGCTTTGTTCGGTTGTTGCCATTGCTGATCTTCTTTCAGAGGTAAAGCTGGGGTGTACTTATGCAAATGTAATCAGGAAACGCCGGTAAGCTTCCCAAATCGTTTTCCAATCTGATCAATCCGTACCTTTTATCGACCTCTCTGAAACCTGCAAACTTGTAGGTGACATACATCATTCGGTTGCGCTCAGTTGACAGAAATTCAGCGGTGAGCTTAACGCCGGCGCTCTGAGCGAGTTTTCGGATGTAGTTGATCATGATGGTGCCCACCCCAGTCGACATGACGCGGCACGACATCAGCAAGAGTTTGATATTCCAACAATCAGCCGAGCATTCAACCAGCGCCAATCCGATCTTGCCGTAGCAGCCATACCTGTCTTCGAGACTTCCGACTAACAGCAGGTGCTCGTCAGATTGTCGAAAGTTATCGAGTTCTTCGTATGAATAGGTGTAACCGGTGCTGTTCAATTGGTGTGTACGTACCGTCAACTCCTCGGCACGTTTCAAATCTTCCGCTTGCGCCTGTTCGATGGTGAAATGCATCCGCAGTGTCGCCAGGAATTCCTCTTTCGGCCCGACCCACTCATCTTCCATCTGCTTGCGCTTGATGTCGCTGGAGTACATAAACCGTCGCGCTTTGGAGTCTTCGGTAATGAAGCGAGGCATCATTTCCGGCATCTCCAGCATGTGGTCCAGATGAGCGGCGTCAAGGCACATGATCATCGGCAACGTGTGCGTCACTTCATCGCGTTCGAAAGCCTGATCGTCTACGAATGCGATTGAGTCGAGACCGATATTGAGGGACGTGGCGATCGTCTCGATTCCCTTGACCTTCGTACTCCACGAAATCTGGGGATACAGGAAATATTCGAGGACCCCGAATTCTTCCAGCTTTGCTGTTGCATAAAAGCGATCGTTCTTACTCGCCACGGAGTGAAGAATGCCGCGCTCGTCGAGGGCCTTGATGATCCGGCAAACTTCCGGTCGCAATTCGACGTTGTCGCCCTCGAGCAAAATGCCTTTCCACAGCGTGTTATCGAGATCCCACACCACGCACTTGATCGACGACTTGCGCGCCGGGGCCGCCATTTTGCTTTGAGCACTCACTGAGTTAACTGAGTTCGAGAGGGTTTGAATAGGACTATCAGGTCGTATAAGACCTGCATGGATTTATGCGGAGGCCGCGTTCTGCGCGATTGATATTTGCAGAATCTGGGTGCTGCCTTCGATGATCTCCATCACCTTTGCATCGCGCAGGTATCGTTGCACTGACGATTCGCTGCTACAGCCGTGCGCGCCGTGAATCTGCACTGCGTTGCTTGCAACTCTCGCCGCCATCGTTGACGCGAAATATTTTGCGATTATCGTTTCGGAGAGCGTTCTCGGATCGCCGGCGTCCTTGTAATAACCCGCCTGGTAGCAAAGCAGGCGCGCGGCTTTGATGTTGGCAACCATATCGGTGATCATCTGCCGAATTAACTGATGGTCTTTGAGGTAGAAACCAAACTGTTTCCGCTCGCCTGTGTACTGGATGCACGCCTCGAGGCAAGCCTGAGCGATGCCGACACAACCCCACGCCACACTGTAACGACCGAAATCAAGTGTCGCCGGTAGAACGTGCGTAAAACCAAAACCTTCGCGACCGATAAGATTGTCCTGCGGAATGCGACAATCTTTCAGATACACCTCAGCCAGCATCGCCGCCCTTGTTCCCAGCATTCCACGAATCGGTTCTATGGAGAGTCCCGGAGTTTCCCGTTCGACGAAGAACGCCGTCAGCTTGTCCTGGCAACGCGCAAAAATCAGAAACACGTCTGCGATCTCCCCGAAGCTGATCCATTTCTTTCGCCCGTTCAAAACATACACATCACGAATTCGCTCTGCTTGCGTCTCGATACTCTGCGCATCGCTGCCAACATTTGGTTCCGTCAGACCATAAGCACCAATCACCTCGCCTCTCGCCAGACGACGCAGCCAACGTTCTTTCAGTAACCCGCTGCCCCAACGCAAGACCGACTGCGCCACCATGCCGTGGACCGTTAATAGCGAGCGAACCGAAGAACAGGCGCGCCCGGCTTCTTCGTGCAGTAGTCCTAACGTGATCATGTCTTTGCCTGCGCCGCCGTGCTGCACTGGCAGATTAAGTCCGAGATAACCCTGTTTTCCGATCTTTCTGATCAGTGTGGACGGGATCGACTCCTGCTGGTCGAACTGGTCGGCGTGACGAAAGATCTCAGCGTCGACGAAGGCTCGAAACGCAGCCTTGTCGGCGGATTGCTCGGGTGTCAGTTCGATTTTCACGGACTTAAACCGCGACGGCAGTCCGTCGCTTAATCAAATCGGCGATGGCGTTGACGCTGTTGAAATTCTTCAGATCGAGATCTTCGTTCTCAATCGTGATATCAAACTCCTTCTCCACGAACATCACGAGTTGCATGGCCATCAGCGAATTAACAAATCCAGTTGCGAAGATGTCTGTGTCGTCCTGAAAATCCGCGTTACGGAAGAGGCGAGCAAAATACGCTTTGATTTTTTCTTTGGCTTCGTCCATGGTTTGCTCCCGTCCTCTATGTCAAAGAACCGACATCGCTGTTGTAAGAATAGAAGCCGCGACCGCTCTTACGTCCATGCAATCCCGCCGCTACCAGTTTGCGCAGCAGTGGGCTCGGTCTGAACTTTGGATCGTTGAAACTCTCATACAGCACCTCGAGCGAATACAGAATCGTGTCGAGTCCGATGAGGTCGGCGGTCTCTAACGGGCCCATCTTGTGACCGAAACACGAGCGGAAGATTCGATCGATGTCTTCGGCCGCGGCAACCTGGTCTTGCAACAGGAAAATCGCCTCATTCACGGTGAGCATCAAAACGCGGTTGGAGACGAAGCCCGGCGAGTCGTTAACGAGCACGCCTTCTTTGCCCATGCTTGCGAGCAGGTCGAGGGTGGCCTGAATGGTCTCAGGGGACGTGTGAAATCCGCGAATCACTTCGACCACGGGTTTCAAAGGTACGGGGTTCATGAAGTGTGTGCCGATCACTTGCGACGGGCGTTTGGTAACCTGGGCCAGACGCGTGATCGGAATGGCTGAGGTGTTGCTCGAAAAGATTGTTCGTGGCTGACAGTTTTCTTCCAACTGCGTAAAGACTTGTTGCTTGATATTCCAGTTCTCGGTCACATTTTCAATGACAAAGTCGACTTCATTAAGAGTTCGGAGGTCGGTGGAGGTAGTGATGAGTGACAGCGGATCTTTCGTCGCGAGTGCGTCGTCCTTCTTTCCGAACATCCGCTGGAAGCGCAGGTTCTGCTTGATGTCGGCTTTTGCTTTGTCCAGCACGGCTTCGGACACATCAAACAGAAAAACATGGGTTCCCGTCTGAGCAAGTGTCTGAGCCACCCCACTACCCATCACACCCGCTCCCACTACTCCAACTAATCGCATAATTCTCTGCCCTCTGTTTGTGCCTGAGAGGCCATCTTTGATTATCTAAATCGGATTACACGCCCGCGGCGGCGGGTGCGACTCGTGCGGATGAGAACTGAGCGTCGCTGATCATGATGTTCAGTAGATCCCGCTGCGTTAGCCTCTTCTGATGCTCGGGAACGGAGGCAATCTCCAACGCCAAAAGCTTGTGCGCCTGAGACATGAACAACTTGAACCGATCCAGTGAGATGCCTCGACCTGACAGGTATGGAACTACCCAAAAATCGAACGACCATTGCGGCAACCAGATGGATTCCTTAACAGTTAAAAACATCTGATCGATCTGGTCCATCGCCATTAAACTGTCCATGGTCGCATGGCTCCAGACAAACCCATCGCCCTTGATGTCATACTTCTCGCGGTGATGCTGGATAGGCGTTCCCATCTCGCAATACCACATCTGCGCGCGATAATAGTCGGGCTGGTTTTCTCTGATGAAATCAATCGTCTCTCTGACGGTTTCCTCGGTCTCGCCCGGAAAGCCAATGATGAACGATCCGAAAGTCATGATGTCGCGGCTGCGAAGCCACTCAATACCCTTCGCATATTTCTCAACGGTCGCCGACTTGTTCATATTCCCGAGTATCGTTGGCGAACCTGATTCAATGCCGAGAAACACTCCCTTGCACCCGCTTTCAGCCATTAAGTCAATCGCTTCCTCATCAGAGTTGCTGCAACGAAAGTATGAAAACCAATTGAAGTTGTATTGTTTTCGGATCATCAAGCGGCAGATTTCCTTGAACCGGGGAAACGGAACGTTGAACGTGTCGTCAATGAAAACTACGTTCTGCACGTCCCCGACTTCACACATGGAATCGAGCTCCCGTTCGATGATGTCCAGCCCCGTGAGCGTTAGTGCACCCGCCCGCGTGGGATAGTTGCAAAAAGAACATTTGAATGCGCAACTTCGCGCTGTTCGTGTTTGCAGCGTCGCACCCAGGCTCTCTGCGGAGAAGTTTCGCCAGTCGATAAAGTTCTCATCCAAGGAGTTGTTTTCCGGTACCGTTTTGGTGCGGTGCAGTTCTCCGTTTTCGAAATATACGATGTTGGGAACCGTGCTCAACGGGGCACCCTGCTTCAGGCACTCCACAATGCGCGTGAGAGTCAGTTCTCCTTGTCCTTCAATCACATAAATGTCCGCTCCCATGTCGTCGAGCGCGGCCCGTAAAGAATCACCTTGATTGTTCCGGGCGTGGTTCGAAATGAGCGGTCCACCGACAACAATCTTCACTTTCTCGTTGTGTTGCCTGATGAATTCGACTATCTCGTTAACCGGCTGGTTCACAACGTAAAATGTCGTGGTAATAGCGACGCAATAAGGATCTTCACGAAGATAGGAGATCAGCTTTTCCTTTTCCCATTGAAAGAGATTGATGTAGTGGACGTTGAGATTTCGGTTCCTGAGAAAGTTGGTCAGATAAACTGCCGCAAGATTAGGAATGTCCCCCGACTTGAATTCCTTGAAGTCCCCGTTGTTCTTTGCATTCCCGAAAACATGATTCATCAAGCCGATGTAATCCATCTTTTGACCGTCGAGGTCTACAAAGCTAAACATCAGGTCGCGATAAGCTTCGGTATCTTTTCCGTAATTGCGCAGAAATTTTTCGTATTGCGCAAACGGAACTTCGTTGTAACCGATGATTACACAGTCAAGATTTTGGTTTTTCATCGCTTAATTTGCAGACGATTGAGTGGCGAGTCAGCGAAAAAAGAGACTACTCGGCTGTTTCGCCGCTGATACCAGCCGGCGATTCTTACTATTTCAAAATGATCGGAAAGTTGACTGGGAGTAGTCGGGAGCTTGCTTTTAGCAAGTGGAAGCGTGAGGAGTTTGGCTACTTCAATTCAATCACTTAATAGTGAGTTAGTGCTCGAATTCATTTACTAAGGATGACAGGCTGCCGCCCTTACTGGCCAATTATGAGTGCCTCTGTGAATTTACGAAACCTTTAGGTGTTGGGGGAGTTGAGCCGCGCCATAATACTGACTTCGGTTGGAGTGAGTCAACCAAAAATAATTTTGCTTTTTAACTTCAAAAAATCGAATTTTCTAAAACATTGCATTGAGGCATAAAGCCTCATGCCTGTCCCGCAGCCTGGTCCATCTTCTTGCGCAAGCTAAGCGGGCGCATGTCGGTCCACACTTCTTTAATGTGAGCCAGGCATTCTTCTTTCGTTCCGCTCTTGCCCACATCACGCCAGCCCAACGCGTTCTCTCTGTCAGCCGGCCAGATCGAATACTGCTCTTCGTGATTAACTACGACCTTGTAGATAGTGTTGTCTTCCGCTTCGTTGTTCATATTGTCTCCTTAAAGATTTTGTTGACTGGGGATCGAATTCTCTGCCGGGCTGAGTCTTGGGGGAAGCGCATTGTAGCAGATTGTGATCTCGACGCAACCACCTTCATAAAGATCTTCATTGACGACGGTTCTTAATCTTGCGGCAGAAGTTCCGGTTGACAAGCGGAAGAAAGAAAACGATACTTCGTCACCATTCCGCGTGGCGTTTATAGTCCATCACCCTGATGGGCGGCAGCCTGCCAAGTCTCGTATCCGTGAATCACCTTTTCTTTAGCATCTCTCCCGGCGACATCTACTCGAATACCTTGTAAGAACCCTCGCAAGTTCGCAAAGGGGTTAGGGCATGTCTACCAACATCATAGGAATTTCATGTTTCTTTCACGACGCGGCCTGCTGCCTTCTTAAAGACGGAGTGCTCGTCGCCGCGGCAGAGGAAGAGCGCTTCTCGCGTAACAAACATGACGCAGGCATTCCAAAGCGTGCGTTCAAGTACTGTCTCAAAGAAGGCGGATTGACGATCGACCAGATCGATTGCGTCGCTTACTACGAAGAGCCTGCGAAGAAGTTAGCCAGACAAATATGGATGATGCTGCCGGGTCTGCCCTCTGAAAAGAAGGTGCTGGCTCGACTCGATCCGCGCCGGCCGGAACGCGAGATCCGCGAGGTGCTCGGCTACGAAGGTCCGATCGAGTACGTGGGCCACCACCAGGCGCATGCCGCGAGCAGTTTCTACTACTCAGGTTTCAAGGACGCAGCCATTCTCACCGTAGACGGCGTCGGCGAGTGGGACACTACCAGCTTCGGTCATGGCAATGGCAACGGGCTGGAGATTCTCGAGACAGTCGAGTTTCCACATTCGCTCGGCCTGCTCTACAGCACCATCACCGGTTACCTCGGTTTCGAGGTAAATGAGGGCGAGTACAAAGTGATGGGCCTCGCGCCTTACGGCCAGCCACGCCACGTCGACATGATCAGGAAGTTGATTATCAACGAGGCGGGTGGCCAATATCGCCTCGACTTGCGTTACTTCGACTTCACCTCGTTCAAGCGGATGCATTCCGATGAGATGGTAAGTTTGTTTGGTCATCAGCCGCGCCAGCCGCCCACTGAGGTCCTTGAGTTCCATAAAGATCTGGCGCGCAGTCTTCAGTTTGTGCTCGAGGAAATTTTGATGAGTAAGCTTCAGTACCTGCACAAGCTGACGGGCAGTGAGAATCTCTGCATGGCCGGCGGTGTGGCGCTTAACTGTGTCGCCAATGGCAGAATCAAACGCGAAGGTCCCTTCAAGCGAATGTTTGTTCAGCCAGCCGCAGGTGATTCCGGAGGAGCGCTCGGCGCGGCAGCGATTGCGCACAAGCGTCGCACGAACGGGAGTACGGAATCTTTAAGTATCTTCCGCCATGCCTATCTTGGACCAGCGTTCAACAGTGAAGAAGTGGCATCGTTCGTCCAGTCCACCGGAATTGAGGCTGAAGACTTCCGAGGTCGCGAGCCTGAACTGCTTGAAGCTGTCGCGCAAAGATTGACTGCAGGTAAAGTTGTCGGTTGGTTTCACGGCCGGATGGAGTTTGGACCACGCGCTTTGGGCGCGCGTTCGATCCTGGCCGATCCGCGCGGCGAGAAAACGCAGGAGCGGATCAATTCGATTATCAAGCAGCGCGAGTCGTTCCGGCCTTTCGCACCGGCAGTGCTGGAGGAACGTGCTGCGGCCCACTTCGATCTCGATCATCCTTCGAAATACATGCTGGAAACCTGTAAGGTGAAGTCGCCTATCAAGCTTCCGGCAATCACACATGTTGACGGATCGGCGCGCGTACAGACTGTCGACGAGGAAACAAACCCGCGCTTTGCACGACTGCTTCGCGCCTTCGAACGATTGACAGGTTGTCCGATCCTGCTCAACACATCGTTCAATCTCAACTACGAGCCGATCGTCTGCACTCCGGTCGATGCACTTATTTGTTTTATCCGGTCCGGCCTCGACACGCTCGTGCTGGAAGATTTCATCATCGACTGTTCGGCGATTAGCGTTATGAGCGAGCTTCTACTGCGCCGGACTGCGCAAGCGCAGCCCAACGCGATCACTTACAAAACCTACACGCTCTTCTGAAAACTCATGAATCATCGGAAATTCAAAGAAACGGCCGGTCGGCTGGCGCAGTTGTTTGAGTCAGAAGAAGGCGAACGCATTCTCCGACTCATTACTCGACTCTCCGTACCGCAAAACGGCGCCGATCCTCCTACAGAAAAACCCGTCGAAACCGCTGACGCCGCCGGAAAGATTCGCGTCGGCACGTGGGAAGCAGCAGACGACGCCAATGGGCGCTCCTTCGTTCGCGTGGACTTGGGAGAACCATGGCACCTTTGGGCCAGCGTACCGAACATACCTCCTAAAGGTCCACGTCGCCGGATCGTGTTAATGGGTGAGTCTGCGGCGAGGGGGGTACTCTACGATCCTCAATTCAACCCGGCGCTGGCGCTGCAAGAGATGATGAATGCGGCCTGCGGAGCTCACGAGGTCGAGGTCATCGACCTGGCTCGCACCGATCTGTCGCACAAACTATTACAGAACTTGATCCCTTCGGCACTGCACCTCGAACCGGATGCCCTGGTCATATTCTGCGGAAACAACTGGCACCCACTCGCTGAACTCAGCGCCGACGAGTTTATTGACATGATGTCTGCCTTTCGCGAGGCAGGTTCCTGGCGCGCCATCAGGGAGGCAAGTGAAGCCATCTTGATCGCGAAGACCAAAGAGACGCTTCGCTCACTCGAGAAGATCATCCACGAGCATCACATTCCGGTGGTGTTCGTGCTGCCGGAGTTTAATCTGGCTGACTGGCGAACCGAGTGCGATTGTCCACCACTACTCAACCGCGATGACATGGCCGCATGGCTTAGCGCAAAGTACGAAGCTGAAGAACTTCTTGAAGGTAATCAGTGGGAGAGGGCCGAAACTCTGGGCCATCGCCTGATGAAACTGGACGAAGGCACGACTTCGGCTGGTCCAAACATCCTTGCGGAGATTAGTCGTAGACGCGAAGATCACGAAGCCGCAAAGACCTTCCTGGAGATGGCCCGTGATGCCAGCATCTCCTGGTTGTTCTCGACGGCGCCCCGCTGCTTCTCAGTTGCCCAGCAGACAATCCGCGAGCAGGCGGACGCTCATGGCGTTCGCGTCGTCGACTTGCCATCCGAGTTCACCCGCTATCTCGGAGGCAAGGCGGCGGGCCGCAGCCTCTTCCTCGATTACTGTCATCTCAATTTGGAGGGTATTAAGCTCTCGATGGCCCTCACGGCCGAAACTCTACTTCCACTTTTGCACTACTCAAAGAAACCCTGGAAAGAATTGGCCCAGGTCGGCATGAAGGTCACTACGAAAGTCGGCGCCAGGCTGAATGCTGAGGCGCATTTCCTCGCCGCCGTGCATAACGCAAACTGGGGTCAAGGAATGGATATCGTTCGTTATCATGTCCGCACGGCACTCGAATTGAACCGCGGCATCGCGCGCATGATGCTACTGTTTTTAGATTTTCACGTGAGGCCTTTTCCTTCGAGCTTGTGCCGGAGCTTCGAACAGCTCTGCGATTTAAAGAGCATCGCTGCTATCACCTTGCTACATAACGTGGCCGCTAAGAAATTTTTAAACACAATCCTCATCACGGCAATCGTCGACGGGTTGGAAGAATTTGGTATTCCCGCCCGAGCTGATCTGGAAACTCTCCTGATCCAGGAGCATGCTGTCAAAAATCGTGTTGTGGACCTCGTGGACCCATTCTACTCAACTGCTTCATTTTCGCGCCCGCTGTTGGACGAGCGGCAGGAGTTTTACAAAGCTACTGCGAGAAATACGACCTTCGCCCTTGTATGTGACAACCCTCAACCATTAAATTTCACCCTCACCGTAAAAGCCCCGGATTCTGGTCCGGATCAAACAATCTCCTTACGTTTGAATGGCACACCTCTCGTTGAGATCCCCGCAACCGACTGTTGGACCACCAAAACCTTCTCGGCTCCGGCCAATTTGCTCCGTTTGGGACTCAATCAGGTTGAGATCTCTTGGCCCATGATGGTTTGGTTGCGCGACAAGCAGAGGGAGCACATTGCCGAATGCCTCGAAGCCGGAGAATCGGTGGAGATTACTCCCATGTTCGGCTTGATACATTCTTTCGAAGTGTCTCTGGCGCGGAACGCTTCGCCCCACAAAACTCTCTAATACTGCGTCAGCCGCTTTGCGTCTATAAGTCCCCCGTCCTTTGTAGTCCCGGTTCTTCCTCCACACTCAAATATGACAACCGTAAGACACCTGCTTTCACTTACCGATGTTGGACCAGAGAATCTTTGCCGGC
The DNA here is from genome assembly GCA_035603895.1 of Pyrinomonadaceae bacterium. Taxonomy (GTDB): domain Bacteria; phylum Acidobacteriota; class Blastocatellia; order Pyrinomonadales; family Pyrinomonadaceae; genus PSRF01. The sequence continues at coordinate 794 of DATNJO010000892.1, read as the reverse complement.
TTGTGGATCTATCATGCGCGATGGCGGCGAACGAGATGACCGAGCTGCCCTTCAGGGGAAAGGTAGTCGGCATCTACTTCAGGCGTTCGTCCACACGCACCCGCAGCTCGTTTACGGTGGCAGCGATCAAACTCGGTGCGGTCCCAATCGCGTATGGTCCAAATGATTTGCAGATTTCGACCGGCGAGACAATCCATGATACGGCGCGCGTGTTGTCTGGTTATCTCGACGCGCTCGTCATTCGCACCAACGAATCAATCGACGAAATGCGCTTGTTCGCCAAGCAGAGTGAGATGGCGATTATTAACGCGATGAGCGACACCGAACATCCCACTCAGGCAATCGCCGACCTGGCGACAATCAAACAAGTATTCGGGCGACTGCACGGCGTTAAAATTTTGTATTTGGGTGAGGGCAATAACACTGCCTCAGCACTCGCATTGGCTGTCGCAATGACTGAGGGAATGCGGTTGATGATTGTCACGCCTGAAGGGTACGGCCTTCCCTCCACCTTCATCGAATCGGTGAACGGACTCGCTCGCCAGCGCGGTTCGCTCGTGGAGCAACATTGCAACGTTGCAGAGCTGCCGCACGGATTTGATGTCGTCTATACGACGCGCTGGCAAACGATGGGAGAGTCAAAGCCGGATCTAGACTGGCGCGAGAAATTCATTCCATACCGCGTCACTCGAGATGTGATGCGACGCGTCTCGAGTGGTACGGGTACGATCTTCATGCACGATTTGCCTGCGGTGCGGGGTGACGATGTAGTTGACGAGGTGCTCGATGGGCCG